>NZ_JBDGDM010000012.1:0-89380 GCF_040908885.1 Ruminococcus sp. RTP21358st1_G6_RTP21358_211008 | reverse complement strand
TTTAGACATAAAATATGCTCCCTCCTAAGTGACAAGTTTTTATTATTTCACTTGTCTACCTAGAAGGGAGCATATCATCCCGACAGCCCCTTTTCAAAACTGACATAACTATTCCGTCAAAAGAAAAAACTTTACATCCAGTCGATATTGTGCTATAATTTTTTAGTCGAAGTGGTTGTATATGAGGTTGCTGTTTAAATGTTAGACAGTAACTAATGATAATGCAGCTTTCGAATTTATGCACCTGTAGCTCAGTGGATAGAGCAGTGGTTTCCGGTACCATGTGCGGGGGTTCGATTCCCTTCAGGTGTATTGCCTGGAACGATCGGGCGTTCCGGTGCGTTGTATTAAGGAGGACAAGAACTTGGATAATTTCAGAGAATGGTTATCAGATAACCTTCGCTATTTTATGCTTGGCGGAGCGATTCTGTTAATCGTGGTTGTCCTGTTTTTCGGTATCCGTGCATTTATGGGAAGCGGGAAGGGCGATTCCAGCAAGGATACAGCCGATGAGCAGGTAACAGCAGACAACGACCAGGGAAATGTTCCTTCTTCTCCGGCAAATGATGGGGAGACTGACGGGAAGAAAGACGCCAATCCCATGGAAAAAGCTAATGAAGAGATTACTTCATTGATCAAGAGCTATTACACAGCTCTGGGGGATAAAGATATTACCAAATTGCGTACATTGGTAGATAATCTTGCACCGGCAGACGAGTCTAAGATTACCAATGCCAAGTACATTGAAGGGTATGAAGCTGGTGATATCTACACGAAAAAGGGGCTTGATGACGATTCCTATGTAGTATATTCCTGTTTTTACTACATCTGTCAGGGGATTGATACAAAGGTACCTGCGCTTGCTGAGTTCTATGTGGTAAAGGACACAGACGGGAACTGGAAGATTGACGGCGCTGCTCACGATGACAGCGACGAGATAACGAAATATGAAGTTTCTTTGCGTCAGGATGACGACGTGAAGGAGCTGAAGGCCAAGGTACAGAAGCAGTATGAGGATGCACAGACTGCAGATCCTGCACTTGCTGCTTTCCTTGATGGTCTTGGTGAGGATGTCACAGGATCTGCAGAGACAGCCGATGGAACTACGCTGGTAGTGACAGAGGATTGTAATGTCCGTGCAGCAGCCAGCAGTGATGCAGAAGTGATTGGTGGATTGTCCGCTGGAACAGAAGTAGTCAAGAAAGGTGAGAGCGGAGACTGGATCCAGATTGACTATGAAGGCTCTGAGGCGTATGTTCACAGCAGTCTTCTGGAAGAGAAAACTGAATAAGTATAAAAGAGGAATTGTCATGATGGCAGTTCCTTTTTTGCGTGTTTGAAAAAATATATAGAATAAAACCAGAGTATAGTTGATGATTTCCTGAAAACGATACTCTGGTTTTTATGTAGTGCTATATTATGATACCAGTGTCAAAAGGTCAAAAAGCCGTTCGTGCTTGCACGATAAGGCGTTTGAACTTGGGACACGCCAAATCAAAACGATCCATAAGCGGTTCCGTTTTCCAATGTAATTCCCTTTGCAGCAGCCAGCTCGCTTACTGTTACCAGCTGATAGCCCTCCTGCAGCAGCTGCGGAATAAAAATTTCAGCAGCATCCACAGATTCTTTGAAAATATCATGCATTAAAATAATCTGTCCATCACTGGCGTTGTCCATTACATTCTGTACTGTGGAATCTGCATTCTGTGTTTCCCAGTCCAGAGTATCCACAGACCACAAAATCAGAGGCCTTGCTGCAGTCTCTGCTACGGTGTCATTGTAAGAACCATAAGGGGGGCGCACAACAGTGGCAATGTGCCCTGTGAGATCCTGGATCAGCTGATCTGTGCGGGAAAGCTGACTTGCAGCATCATCGGCGGAAAGCGTGGTGAGATCCGGGTGATCATAAGAGTGGTTTCCAATCTCGCATCCAAGCTCCTCCATACGCTTTACAGGTTCCTGAAAATATTCCACTTCCTGACCTGCCAGGAAAAAAGTAGCTTTTACATTGTTTGCTTCCAGACAATCCAAAAGACGGTCTGTAAAATCACTGGGTCCATCATCAAAGGTGAGGGCAATCATCCCCTTTGGCTCCGGAGAAACAGTCGGTTCCGAAGTAACGGAGGCTTCCGGTACAGGGGAGACTTCTGATGCTGCAGAAGAGGCTTCAGAAGGATCATCGACTTCGGAAGAAGCTTTTCTGGAATCTTCATTTCGATCAGAAGAAATATCAGCTTCTGCAGCCGGTGTGGAAGCACCTGTCGCAGAAGCTGTGAGATTGTCAGCATTCGAAGAATCTGATGTAGTATTCATGTAGAATACAAGATCCTGATTGGAACTATCATCTGCCGTCGTCGGTTCACCCTGTTGTGCACCGTCAGCGCCAAAGTGATAAATTTTGCCGTCTATTGTCACGTCACCAGTCTGAAGAACTCCATCTGCATTGAGGTAGTAGCGCTTGCCATCAAGCTCAAGCCATCCGGTCTGCATAACGCCTTTGTCATTGAAGTAATAGCGGTGTCCGTCTGTATCTGTGAGCCAGCCTTTATAACCTTCTCCGTTTACCATGAAATACCAGTTACTGTCAACTGGCGTCCACACCCCCTGGGAAGCTTCCGGAGAGACTTCGAAAGAAGTGTCTGAACCTGAAAGGGTATCAGGTGCCGGGGTATCTGCGGCAGGCGTTTCGGTGGGAATGACATCCTCCGGTGTGTTCTCCTCTTCTGCATCGGTATTTTTAGCTGCCGCACCACCAGATTGAATCTGGGAATCATCTGTATTTCCAGCTACGAACATGTCCGGGATCTGGGTATCTGTAATGGGTGAGTGCGAAGCGGAAGACTGGGTAAAAGAAACTCCGCATGCAAGACACATAAGAACAGCAGCTATAGCCAGCCCCTTATTTGTCCGTGGTTTATGGCCAGGCATATAATTCCTCCTTTATGTAATGATTTCATGATGCCAGTGTGTTTCATTACTGTTCACTGGCAGCATTTCATTTTTGGGATCATGTTACGGTTCATTTCGTGACCAGCAACACGCTTTGTAATGTACAGAAATCATGGGTCTGCATGATTTTCAGCTGTACAGTAACCTAATAATACAATATATGACGAAAAAAAACAAGACCGGCTTACACGCAGGATATAATTGTGCAATTTAACGATATATTGGAAAATATTTCACAGAAAATCAGAAAATGTTTATTTGAAATTTGACAGAGATTCTGCTATATTAAGTTGTGATAACGATGATTTGAAAAGCAGATACAAAAGCTTTTTACAGTTTATTGTTTTTTATCTGTTACAATGGATAAGAACAGGAAAGAAGAGGAAGCGGTTGCGTAAAAAATCCCATATACTGGTAGCCAGATATCTGGCAGACCAGATGCCTGCCACTAAGAGTCTGCAGTCCCACAGAAAGGCGTTCTGCCTTGGAAGCATTCTTCCGGATATCAAGCCATCTTTTCTTACAAAGAAGCATGAATATTTCGGCACCTTCGAGGAAATCCAGGGTAAGATGAAAGCTCTTATTGACAATGATCCCAAAGAAAGCAAGGAACGCGTTTACTGGCGCAGGTTTGGCGAAGTGATGCATTATATGGCAGATTATTTTACTTTTCCCCATAATAAGAACTTTACCGGGAATCTGTACGAGCATAATAAATACGAGAAGCATCTTAAGAACCATCTGAAGCGCTACATAGAGAGTGGGGCAGCAGATCGTATGGTCATTCTTCCAGTGAATTTCGGAAGCTTCAGGGAACTGGTGGAGTATATTGGAAATGCCCATGAAAGATATCTTCTTAAGGAGCGTAATATTGCAGAGGATGTTCAGTATATTCTCAGAATCTGTTCACAGGTTATTCATGGAATCCTGCAGCTGGCTGCGAAGCAGTTTGGCAGAGAGGATATTCTGATTCTGGCTGCATGCTGATAATGGGAAGAGCCAGTGCCGGGAGATCACAGCAGCTTGTCTGTGAGTACCGGGACTGGTATTTTTTTGTACAGCAGAAAAAATGAATTATTCGCTGCTGCGATAAAAACGGTATTTAGCAAGTGGGAAACGCTTTCACTTAAATCTGTACAGAAATTGTGAAGAAAAAATGAAAAATCACGAAAATACGTCTGTATATTTTGAGGATAGTTGATTTAGAAGGGTTAGTATGCTACAATAATGCATGTTAATACTTAATGCGAACTGTCTTTAAGGTAAGAATGCATACCTTTATATAGGGGAGTAAAGGGATGTTCATGAATAGAAGGGAGCATCTTTTGAATATGAAAAATAAATATCTGACAAAATGTTTATGTATTACTATGGCAGCTGCGATATCCTTTACAGGAACGGCCAGTGTTTTTGCCTCAGAAGAGACAGCCTTGTCAGAAACAGAAACAGCTGCCCGGGAAGCGGCAGCAGAGCCGATTTCATCAGAGCAGGCATCGGCAGAGACGCCTTCCGCACCTCCGGAGACAACGTCAGAGCCGGCACAGGTACCAGCAGAGTCTGTACAGACGCCATCAGAGCCCACAGAAACACCAGCTGAGCCTACACAGATCCCATCAGAGCCTACTACACCAGATCATATACCTACAGAGACACCGGCTCCAAGTGAAACACCAGATCATACATCTACAGTGACACCGGCTCCAAGTGTGACGCCAGATCATACACCTGAGGTGACACCAGAACCAAGTGCGACACCAGAACCAAGCGCGACACCAGAACCTAGTGCAACGCCGGACGATACCCCCACAGTGACACCAGAGCCTAGTGCTGCACCTGAGGTGACCCCCACTGTGACTCCTGGACTTTCAGCAGAGAGCCAGCAGAAGGTAAGTGCCCTGATCAAAGACATTGATAAAACCTTCAAGCAGGAATTAGATAAGAAAAAGAAGAAAAAAGTCAAAGCCCTGAGAAAGACCTATAACAGCTTTTCAGACCAGGAGAAGGCTGCTGTTACTAATTACAAGCTTCTTATCGATATGGAGAAGACGATCAGCCAGCTGTCCGGGGCAGCAGACGATAAAGATGCAGATAAGATTGACAGCACCACAACGCAGGCACTTAATGGAACCCCAGTCTACTATGCATCTAATCTTCATGCAGGCAAGGAATTTTATCTGAACAGCCTGCAGGAGAACTATCAGCTGTCATTTTCTGATGATTTTGCAGATGTTATGGAGCAGATTGAGACAGAGTATAAAGCTGCCAATCAACTGACAGATGTATCTGATTCCGAAGGTGGTGTTACCACATCCGCAGATACCCTTCTTGTACGCAACTGGCAGGATATACTTGCCATATATGTCTATGAGAAGAGCCTTGATGGTGCCACTTCTTTTACGCTGGATTCTTCCTGTAAGGATGATCTGGCAGCTATTTTTGCCAGGATGAATCCTGTTGTGAAGGACGAAAGTAATTCTAACAGAGTTACATATGGAAATTACCATATTAACCATTACATTAAAGAGAATAAGATCCCCAAGGATGAGAGGGGGATTTTGAAGAAATATCTTGAAACAGACTGCAAGCTTCTTTGTGCAACCGTTACAGCAGCCAAGGGCTTTGTAAGACAGAGTGTTGGCGATGACGTTTCAGAAGAGCGTGTAAACGTAATTGCAGCTGCTTATTCACTGGTTGGTAAGGTGGGATATTTCTGGGGCGGCAAATCTACTGTGATCGGAATGGACCCAAGCTGGGGCGCAGTACAGCAGGTAAGCGCAGAGGGAAGTCAGAGTACCGGTACTTTACGTGCGTATGGCCTTGACTGCAGCGGTTTTGTTACCTGGGCAGTGATCAATGGCTATGAGAATCAGGCTATGATCGCAGCTGTAGGAAGCGGTACCTCAGACCAGTGGGGCAGAGCGAACGTGGTAAGTGAGGCGGATGCCCAGCCAGGTGACCTGGTTTTTCAGAGAGGACCAGAAGCAGGAAGTGCCAACCATGTTGGTATTATCTGTGGAAAAACTGACGCAGGAGACTGGATCGTCGTACATTGTTCTTCCAGCAAGAATGGTGTTACAGTAGGAGAGGCTTATAGTGCAAGCTTTCGTTACATCCGTCAGCCATCCTTCTATCCGAACGCACAGCAGGTAGAGGAAATGAGACAGAGTGGTAAAACTATAGCCAATACCCAGTATATCACAGGAATTGACGTATCCAATAACCTTCAGGATCTGATCAAGGCGAACCTTGTTACAACAGGAGATATGGATACGGTTACCATAGATGCTTCCGGAGACGGAACTGTTTCACCGGGAAGCCTCTATGTCGCAAACAGCCTTCAGGAACTGTTTGATGCAGGACAGCATGTAAGTGTATTTAGTCAGGTGACATACGGAGATGCCGCAGAGATGGAAGCTGGCAGTAATGAGGCAGCAGGTACTGCGGGAGTTAATAAAGCCCAGACAGTAGATTTTTCCAGAATTATGGTTACCAATTCTCTTCAGGAGCTGTTGGCGGCGACAATTGGAATTCAGTGACGCAAAAGTGCTTCCACACCCGGATTCGGGCAGGAAGCACTTTTCATTTGTATAGACTGAGTGAACAGATTACAGAATTGATTTTCAGACAGGCTCCGGGAGGCTGTGACTGGCATATGCTGCTGCAAGAAAATGGAATTACTGTTCACTCTGTTCACAAAAAACACCTTGCGGAATGTCACCAGTGAACAATAATAAAATGGAGTCACAGAGTATGCCCTGACATTTAGCGGTTAATACCGGACAATACGTCTTCAATCCATTTATCCGTATTATAGTTATCATCAAAGAATTTTACGATTACCCCATAAGGCTCTTTTTCATTGGAAAAAGCATTGGCCTCATCGGTATCTACGTGCATGGCAAGGCGGTAACTCCAGTCTACACGTACTACCACATCTGCATAAATAAGAGCGCGGCCGAAGCTTTTGGTCAGGACAAAAACTTCGTCATTATCTTTGACCTTCAAAGTAACAGCATCTGCCGGAGTCATGTGAATGTGACGTTTGGCAACAATGACACCGTGATCAAGGATAAGTTCGCCCTTGGGTCCGATGAGAGTGCAGCCAGGGGAGCCGACAGTATCACCAGACTGGCGGATAAGACCGGGAAGACCGATCTTGCGGGTATCTGTAAGGGAAAGCTCAATCTGGGTTTCTTTACGAAAAGGACCTAGAATGGCCATATTCTTATACTCACCTTTAGGCCCCTTTACGGTAAGACGTTCCTGGCAGAGATACTGTCCAGGTTGGCTTAATTCCTTTATGTAATGAAGCTGGGCATCCTCTCCAAACAGGAGTTGGAAATCCTCCTGGGAAACATGAATATGCCGTGCTGAGGTTTCAATCGGTATTTTAATGCTCATGGAAATTCCTCCGATATTATATAGAGTGTGAACATCAGTACTGTTTTAACACTGCAATAGATTAAGTTTAATATTAATGAGAAAAAATAGCAAGCCTTTTTTTACAGGCACATATACAGGAGTGTATGAAATGAAAAAACATACAGACAGCGGTTTTACCTTTGATATTAAGGAAGATCATGCTGCAGTAATGGAAATTGATGGGGATCCCCAGATTGTGGAAATTCCGGAACAGATCGACGGAGTACCGGTCACAGAACTGGCTGAATATCTTTTTTCCGGGAAAAGCTGTCAGGTCATACGGATTCCCTTGGGAGTTCAGAAAATAGGCCGTTACGGTTTTTATAACTGTCGGAATCTGGAAGAGCTATGGTTTTCCAGTGATTTTACTGATCTTGGAAGTGGAGCTTTTACAGGGTGCCACAGGATCCGAAGAATGGAAGTTTTGATGAATGATGAACAATCCGGGCTGAAAGAGATCCTTTCAGAAGTTGGGGAGGAGCTGCGGGTACATTTATATGGAAAAGTGGAAGCCATGCTTTGGTTTCCGGAATATTATGAGGAAGGTGTGGAAAATACTCCTGCCAGGATATTGATGACTGAGGTGCATGGAAGCGGTCTGTATTACAGAAACTGCTTTCAGGGAAAAGTATTTCATTTTCTGGAGTATGACAAGCGTTTTGAGATGGCGAGAGCCCAGGAATCATCAGATTTCCTGAGAAAAATGGTATATGGCAGACTGAACTGGCCGACAGGGCTGACAGAACAGGCGAAAATACAGTACGAGCAGTACCTGAAGGAGCATATAGAACAGATTGCTTCTGATTTTATCTGTCAGAAAAGAGGAGAAGAGCTGGAATGGCTTCTTCACACGTATCCCCTGGAACCTGGGCAGAAAGAACTGTTTACAGGTCTGGTAAATCTGGCAGACACAGTGAAATCTCCGGAGATTTTAAGTATGCTTATGGAGTACCAGAGGCTGCATTTTCCATCGAAAAGGAGAAGTTTTGAACTATGAGTGGTTCAGAAGAGAAAAAATTGAATTCATTACATGAGGAAGATTCGTTATATAAAGCGCAGGGGGGAAAAGCTACATACCAGATAAGTCCGACATATGGGCAAAATACTTTGTATAAGGTAAATCCGGTACATGACGCCTGGGATCGTGCGTTGGCGGCAGAAAGCATCTGCCAGGATATTTTGTCCAGTGCCAGAAACCAGTTGTACCTGAATATGCGCTTTATGGACTGCGCATTGTCAGCACTTTTCTTTCAGGGAGATATGGGCGTTCATCCTGTTGGAACGGATGGAACTGTCCTGTACTATCAGCCGGAAGAACTGATGGAACAGTTCAGGAGAAGCCAGGAAAAGGTGAATCGAATCTATCTTCACAGCCTTTTACACTGCATTTTTCTCCACTGTTTTCCAGAGAAGGATGAAGAAGGAAATCCTGCTGTGGATGTCCAGTACTGGAATCTTGCATGTGACATTACAGTGGAAAATATCATTGACGGGCTTTATCTGAAATGTGTGCATCAGCCGGCATCTATGGTGAAGAGGCAGGCATTGCAGCTGATACTGGAAGAGGGAAAGGTAATGACGGCTCAGAGAATTTACCGAAGGCTTCAGACTCTTCATTTGCCGGAAAATAAAATGCAGGAGCTGCGCCGTGAGTTTACTCAGGATGACCATGGTAAGTGGTATGAAAACCATCCAAACAGTCCTCAGATGTCCCAGCGGAAAAAGAACTGGGACGACATCCGCAACCGCATGCAGACAGAGATGGAAACTTTTTCAAAAGAAGCGGGAGAAGGCGGAGAAACTCTGGTAGACCAGCTGCGTGCCCAGAATCAAAATCGCTATGATTATAAAGAATTTCTGCGGAAATTTTCTGTTTTGAAAGAAGAAATGAAAGTTGATATGGACACTTTCGATTATATATTTTACAATTATGGAATGAATCTGTATGGCAATATGCCGCTGATCGAGCCCTTAGAAACGAAAGAAGAGCGGAAGGTGGAAGATTTTGTGATCGTTATTGACACTTCCATGTCCTGTAAAGGAGAGCTTGTTCGGAAGTTTCTGGAGGAAACCTACAGTGTGCTCAGTGAATCTGAGAGCTTTTTCAGACGGATCCACGTACACATTCTTCAGTGTGACGAGAAAATCCAGTCTGATGTGGTGATTGAAAATGCCATGCAGTTGAAGGAATATATGTCCCATTTCACAGTGAAAGGAGGGGGCGGCACGGATTTTCGCCCTGCTTTTGCCTATGTGGAACAGCTTATGAGAGCGAAGAAGTTTACAAAACTTCGGGGACTGATTTATTTTACAGATGGTTATGGAATTTATCCTGCCAAAATGCCTCCTTATGAGACCGCTTTTGTATTTATGAAAGAGGATTACCAGGACATTGATGTGCCGCCATGGGCGATCAAGCTGATCCTTGATGAAGAGGACCTGGAGTCTGTTTAAAAAGTCTTTCTGTGTCAAATTTTCTGTAAAGCAGGATATGTAGATTAGAGCCAATCTGTAAAGACGAGGAGAATATAATATTATGAACATTAAGCGAGCGAAGGAAGAAATACGCAATACAATAGAAGCCTACCTTTTGAAAAATGAATACGGGGAGTATGAGATCCCGGTTATGGCCCAGCGCCCTGTTTTTCTTATTGGCGCCCCTGGAATCGGCAAGACACAGATCATGGAGCAGATTTCCCGGGAATGTAAGGTGGGACTGGTTTCTTACACCATTACCCACCATACCAGACAAAGTGCAATTGGACTTCCTTTTATTTCCAGAAAGAATTTTGACGGAAAAGAGATGGCAGTTACAGAATATACCATGAGCGAGATCGTAGCATCTATCTATGAGAAAATCCAGGAATCCGGCCTTCGAGAGGGAATTTTGTTTATTGATGAGATCAATTGTGTTTCCGAGACACTGGCACCTGCCATGCTGCAGTTTCTTCAGTGTAAAACCTTTGGAAGCCACAAGATTCCGGAAGGCTGGCTGATCGTAGCTGCCGGTAATCCACCGGAGTACAATAAATCGGTCCGTGAATTTGATGTGGTGACCATGGACCGTGTGAAGAAAATCCAGGTGGAGCCGGATTTTGACGCATGGAGAGAGTATGCTTACGCAAAAGGCGTTCACCCTGCAGTGGTTTCCTATCTGAATACAAGACCGGCTAATTTTTATAAGATGGAGAGCACTGTGGATGGAAAAAATTTTGCTACACCAAGAGGATGGGAAGATCTGTCCAAATTGATACAGGTATATGAAAAACTGGAGAAAACAGTGGATAAGGATGTGGTGGTCCAGTATATCCAGCATCCGCAGATTGCAAGAGATTTCGCCAGCTATCTGGAGCTTTTCTACAAGTACCGTACGGATTATCAGATCGATGAGGTTTTAAGCGGCCATATTGATGATATTCTGATAAAAAAGGCGGCACATGCTTCCTTTGATGAAAAGCTGAGTGTCACCGGACTTCTTCTTTCCAGACTGAACAAAGCCTTTGGAAAGGTGAAGGAAGAGGAAGAAAAGCTTGCCAGCATTTTTGATATTTTAAAAGAGGCGAAAGAGCCTCTTATGGAAGCGCAGAAGGAGCAGCCTTTGGTTTATCTGGAGGATGTAAAGAACCGCTTCCAGGCAGACTCTTTGGCAAAGAAGAAAGCAGGGCTTTTGTCCAGGGAGGACATCCATCATGATCAACAGGTTCTGGACACCCTGGAAAAATATGTGATGGATCTGAAGAAAGAGAATGTACAGGATGGTCAGTCTGCTTTTTCCCTTCTCAGAGGCTGGTTTAATGCGGAAAAAGAAGGATATGACAATGGTTTTGACAAGGCGGCAAGGCAGCTTGAATATGCTTTTGATTTTATGGAGAGTGCTTTTGCGGGTGGACAGGAACTGGTGGTGTTTATTACAGAACTGAATACAAGCAGTCCTGCAGTGGCTTTTCTTCAGGAATATTCCTGTGAAAGATATTACCGCTACAATAAGGAACTTTTATTCCGGGAAAACACCAGAGATATTCTGGAACGGATCCGGCAGCTTGGGTAAGGAGGCTGAATGAGAAAAAGAAAACCATGGAAATTTATTTTTATTCTTCTGTTTGCAGTGGTAATTTCCCTGGGAATCTATGTTTATCAGCAGCAGTATGAGCCAGACGATTTGTTCGTGAAGGTGGGAGAGGAAATTCTGGATAACGCTCCGGAGATTTTTTCCGGAGAGCCGAAAGAAGTCCGGGAACTGCGGAAGCAGGAGGTGGCAGATACCGACACACAGGGACTGCGCCAGGAATACTATTTTGGTCAGCTGAATGAAGAAGAACAGCGGGGCTATCGGGAAATAATAGAAGGAATCCGGGCAAAAGAGAAAGAATTTTACCTTACGATCTATGAGGATGAAACCGTAAATAAGGTTTACCATGCGGTGCTTATGGATCATCCGGAGCTGTTCTGGGTGCATAACCGGAAGCAGGTATATAAAACAACCTTCTCAAATGCCAATTATTGTATGTTTTCTCCCGGCTACAGTTATACGGATGAGGAAATTCAGGAGATACAGGCAGCTGCTGACAATGCCTGTCAGGAGGTAAGTGCATTGGTCTCAGAGGAGGCTGATGATTATGAAAAGGCGAAGGCAGTTTATACTTATCTGATCGATACTGCCGAATATCAAGAATCTGAGGACGACCAGAGCATGGCAGGAATTTTTTGGAGGAGGCAGGCAGTGTGTGCCGGATATGCAGGGGCTGCCCAGTATCTGCTGGAATATCTTGGAGTACCTTGTATTTACGTGGAAGGCAGTACTGCCGGAAGTACAGAGGGACATGCCTGGAACATTATTACTTTGAACGGAAATGATTACTATTTTGATGCGACCAACGGTGACCAGCCGGAATTTCTGGAGGGCGATGCAGTCCAGCTTGCAGAACATAAGACAATCCTGTATGATTATCTGTGTCCGTTCCCGGAGGAGTATGAGATGACATATACACCCTCTGATGAATTTTCGGTTCCGGCGTGTTCTGCAACAGATATGAATTTTTATGTGCTGAACCAGGGCTGCTTTGACAGTTATGACTATCAGGAGATCCTGGCATACTGTCAGATGAGGCTGAATAACGGGGCTGCAGTAGTGAGGTTTAAATTCTCATCGCAGGAAGCTTTTGAACAGGCCAGAGCAGACTGGATCAATGGAGATGCCATTCAGGAGGCTGCGAGATATTATATGACTATATATGGAATGAGTCAGGTAGAGTATCATTATGGAATTCTGGAAAATATGAAAACTATCTATTATATGTTTTAAAAGAAAGAGGTATAAACAGATATGGTTGATATTTTAAAAAATATTATGAATATTGCATACAGAGTTCGGGATATGCAGATCGCAGGTACTTTGTCCATGGTTTTATTTGGAGTAGTGCTTGTGTTCGGAATTATGAACTGTGTACTCGGATACCGTCTTTTAAGATTCTGGATGATGATCTTTGGATTTCTCATTGGAGCAGGAATCGGATTATTTGCCATTCATCAGATTGGATTCGGGGAAAAGGTGTATTATGCAGTGGGAATGATCGGAGTAGGACTGTTACTTGCCATTCTTTCCTTTGCAGTGTTTAAGGCCGGTATTTTTATTATGGGAGCAGGAATCGGGTTGACGATTACTGTATATATTATCCATCCGACTACTTCTTTCAGCTTTTTCATCTGTCTTCTGGCGGGAGCAGGTCTTGGAATGCTGGCGCTTCGCTACGAAAGAGAAGTGATCATTGTGGGAACCAGTATTCTGGGTGGTATTTTAAGTGGCTTTTCTACTGCCAAGCTGGCAAAAATGGAGGAAATTCCTTTTGGAATCATTTTTTCCATTGGGTTCGCCCTTGTGGGAATGTTGATCCAGTTTGCCATTAATAAGCCGAAATATGACGATGATTACGATGACGAGGAAGATGAGGATCAGGGGAAAGTACCAGAAAGACGACAGAAATGGGAAGAAGCTGACTGGGAGGAGGCTGAAAGCGAGACAAAGCGCAGAGGGAAAAAAGAGCGTGATGATAAAAAGAATCCTTCCAGGGAGCAGTACAGAAAGTGCCCGGAAGAGTATGAAGATGATTTAGATGATGATCTGTCTGATGCGGATGATAAAGAGATTGATGAGATTCTGGATGAGTATGGCGTGGACGAGGAAGATGTGATTGAGGAATATCTGGAAGATTATTATGGTGAGAACAAGAGGACACCGCAGAAAAGCCGTAAAAACAAGAGCAAGCGAAAAAACAGCGCCAGCCCTTATCAGAAGAACAGATAGGTGAAATCCATTTCTGAGACATCAGAGAGGGATGCTGAAGAAAACAAATAAAAACTATGAAATCCTGGAGCAAATAATGCTCCGGGATTTTTGACGTATAAAGAAAACGCAGTCAATTGATTTTGAAATTGACTGCGCTTTGTTTTGTGAATTAGAATTCAATTTCCTTTAAATATCTTGCCAGAGCATCCTGCCAGGTTGGAAGAGGGGTGAATCCGTTTTCTACCAGCTTCTTTTTGTCCAGGCGGCTGTTAAATGGGCGTGCTGCCTTGGAAACTCCGTATTCAGCGGTGGTAACAGGAAGAACTGTTACTTTATCCTCAGCATACTCGGTATGTCCAAGCTCAACAGCCTTACGGAAGATTTCCTTAGTGAAATCATACCAGCTGATATAGCCACCCTCATTGGTTGCGTGATAGTAACCGTATTTGTCAGTGAGAATCATGTCGATCATCAGGCGGGCAAGGTCATAGGTGTAGGTTGGAGTACCGATCTGGTCGTTGACAACCTTTAAGGTATCATGTGTTTTGGCAACATTTAACATGGTCTTGATAAAGTTCTTGCCATTTTTACCAAATACCCATGCAATACGGATAATAAAAAATTTGTCAACATTGTTATAAACTGCAAGCTCTCCGTCAAGCTTTGTCTGACCGTAAACATTCAGAGGCTTGTAGGCTTTACAGTCTGGCTCCCATGGAGTGGTGCCCTGACCGTCGAATACATAGTCTGTGGAAAGATACATCATTTTGATGCCCAGCTTTTTGCAGACTTTTGCAATATTTTCAGTACCAAGAACATTTACCTTGCGGACGATTTCCTGTTTGTCCTCGTCTTCAGCTGCATCTACAGCTGTCCAGGCTGCACAGTGCACCACGCCGTCCACGCCTGCTTCTGTAATGGCTTTTTCCACAGCAGAAGCATTTGTAATGTCTACAGAAACATAAGGCATTGTGGTGACTGCAGTACCATCCTGAATTCCGCTATACTCCGGGGCAAGGTCAGAGCCTACCCCTTCGTATCCGCGTTTGTTAAGTTCGTTCATTACATCATGACCAAGCTGACCGGCCACACCTGTTACAAACAGTTTCATAAAAACAGCCCTCCTTAGCGGTTGCCGTACATTTTTTCGTAGTAATTCTGATACTCTCCAGAAATAATGGTCTCCCACCATTCCTTGTTGTCAAGATACCACTGGATGGTCTTCTTGATACCGTCTGCAAATTTGGTTTCTGGCAGCCAGCCCAGTTCGTTGTGGATCTTGGTTGGATCAATAGCATAACGCATGTCATGACCCTTGCGGTCTGTTACGTATGTGATCAGGCTCTCTGGTTTTCCAAGTTCTTTGCAGATGATCTTAACGATGTCGATGTTTTTCATTTCGTTGTGTCCGCCTACATTGTAAACCTCACCAACACGTCCTTTGTGGATGATCAGGTCGATAGCGCGGCAGTGATCCTCAACATACAGCCAGTCACGAACATTCTCACCTTTTCCATAAACAGGAAGTGGCTTGTCATTTAATGCGTTGGCAATCATAAGTGGAATCAGTTTTTCCGGGAAATGATATGGGCCGTAGTTGTTAGAGCAGCGGCTGATGGATACAGGAAGTCCATAGGTTCTGTGGTAAGCAAGTACCAGAAGGTCAGCAGATGCCTTGGAAGAACTGTATGGGCTGCTTGTGTGAATCGGAGTCTCCTCTGTGAAGAACAGGTCCGGTCTGTCAAGTGGCAGATCACCGTAAACCTCATCAGTGGAAACCTGATGGTAACGTTTGATTCCGTATTTACGGCAGGCATCCATAAGAACAGCAGTACCGATGATGTTTGTGTTCAGGAAAACCTCAGGGTTCTCGATGGAACGGTCAACGTGGCTCTCAGCCGCGAAGTTTACAACCATATCCGGATGTTCTTCCTCAAAAAGCTTGTAAACTGCTTCACGGTCTGTGATGCTCTCTTTTACAAAACGGAAGTTTGGGTTGTCCATAACCGGTGCCAGAGTAGAAAGATTACCTGCATAGGTAAGGCAGTCCAGACAGATGATGCGGTAGTCCGGGTATTTTTTTAACATGTGGAAAATGAAGTTGCTTCCGATAAATCCGGCACCGCCGGTAACGATAATATTCATGATATAATTCTCCTTTGATTTTTATAATTAGTGAAGTACGTCCATATATTTGCCATCCAGTACGTCCTTCAGATACTGACCATACTGATTCTTCTTCAGCACGTTGTAAACTTCCATAACTTCTTCTCTGGAAATCCAGCCGTTTAAGTAAGCAATTTCCTCAAGGCATGCAATCTTACGGTGCTGATGGGTTTCTACTGTTTTTACAAAATTAGTTGCGTCTACAAGACTCTCATGTGTACCTGTGTCAAGCCATGTGAAGCCCTGACCAAGAAGCTCTACATTTAACTGACCTTTTTCCAGGTAAATACGGTTCAGGTCTGTGATCTCCAGCTCACCGCGGGCGCTTGGTTTCAGGTTCTTTGCATACTCAACAACTTTGTTGTCATAGAAGTAAAGACCTGTTACACAATAGTTGCTCTTCGGATGCTCTGGTTTTTCTTCGATGGAAATGGCTTTGCCTTCCTGATCGAATTCAACGATACCGAATCGTTCCGGATCGTCTACATAGTAGCCGAATACAGTAGCACCTTTTCCTGAGCTTGCATTCTCAACAGCGGCTTTTAGACGCTTCTTAAGACCGTGTCCTGCGAAAATGTTGTCTCCAAGAACCATGGCAACCGTGTCATTTCCAATGAACTCTTCGCCGATGATAAATGCTTGTGCAAGTCCATCCGGGCTTGGCTGTACAGCGTAAGTAAGAGATACGCCGAACTGATGACCGTCACCAAGAAGCTCCTTGAAACGTGGGGTATCCTGTGGAGTGGAAATGATCAGGATATCACGGATCCCTGCGTTCATAAGAACGGACATTGGATAGTAGATCATTGGTTTATCATAAATTGGAAGCAGCTGCTTGGATGTGACCATAGTCAATGGGTAAAGTCTGGTACCGGATCCACCGGCTAAAATAATTCCCTTCATAATTTCGTTCTCCTTTGTTGGATTTGCGATATTGTTCCTATTGTGAACAATATCTGATTTATGCTGTCAGGTGCATGATTTCGTAGTCGTTCATGAATGCTGCCGGATTTTGGGCAGCATTTGTTTGCCCTGACCTGAGTCTGTAGCTACATTATAAAAGGTGACCTTACGTTACCTTCAAGACCTTTTTTACAATTATTTCAAGTTTGTTACTTTTTCACAAAGAAATACCCCTGCATCCTTGGTGATATGGAATCCATTTTCTGTTTTTTTCTTAACAAGGGCGCGAAAATCCTTGTAACGGTCTGGCAGATACTGGTTCTGATTGCCGTGGCAGGAGAGAATATAGGAGATTAAAGGCTCCGCATCGGTAACGATCAGTTCGTCTTCATAGGATTTCCAGGTGATCTTCTGAAAATAAGGGGAAAGGATATCCGTCCCGTTTTCCCGGCCAAAGCGTTCGTACAGTTTATCTGCGGAGAGGGCAATCCTTTCATCGAAGGACTGGACTAGAAGGCTGACCTCCCGCATATGTCTGGAACCGTAGGTACTGCAAAGAAAACGTCCGCCTGGCTTCAGGATTTTTGTTACATTTTTGCACACCTTTCCAATGTCGTCACAGTAAAAAAGTACATGATTGGCAATGACCAGATCAAAGGTGCCAATCCTTGGAGGAATGTTGTGACAGTCAAAAGCTTTGAAAGAAAAACGGGGATCTTCTCCGCCAATGGCACGCCTGGCGTCACGGAGCATACCCTCGGAAATATCAGAAAGGGTAATGTGTATGTTCCCTGGCAGTTTTGATAAGTTCTGGGTCCAGAGAGCTCCGTCACCGCATCCAAGCTCCAGAATATTCATTCCCTCATGAATCTGGCACTGCTGGCAGATCCAGGGAAACCAGCCTTCCTGGTTTACAGAATAAAGACTGTGCAGGTTGATCCTGGAAGAAATGTTGGAAGCATTCTGGTACTGATTTTTCAGACTTTTTTCCATGACAGTCAGATGGATCAGGTCCAGCATACGGCTCCAGTCCACGGTATGTTCCTCAGAAATGGCCTGGGCAGTATCTTTCAGTGTTTTTTCCACAAGCTGCATCTGTTCAATCCGGTCCTGTACAAGCTTCAGCTGTACATTCAGGGCATTGAGCATAAAATGGCTGTCCGGGTCTTCGATAGTCATCTCCCGGATATCCTCCAGGGAAAATCCAAGATATTTTAGCAGCAGGATCTGCTGCAGCCTTGCAAAGTCCGTGTCAGTATAAAATCTTGCGCCGGACTCGGATACAAGAGAAGGTTTCAGAATATCGTGCTGGTCGTAATAGCGGATGGTCCGCAGTGTTACTCCAGCCATCCGGGCAAACTGACCGGAAGAGTAGTAGCCGTCTTTTTTCAAAAAAACACCTCCTGGATTGCCAAATGTTATATTATATTATAGGGAAAATTTATCTGGGGTGCAATGGAAAGTTTGAGGCAGGTTATGGTTTATTACACTTACAAAAGAACAGCTTGCGGAATATTACTGGCAGATCCTGTCGCAAAGAGGCGAACGCTTTTCCTTGTGCTTTTTTTATCTGTGTGCTACCCTTTAAGCAAGGTCAGCGGGGCCGAAGATGAATCTTAAAACTGGCAGTTCTGTCAGTCTTTTTCCACAATAAAATGTAAGGAAGAGAAGAAAAAAGGACAGGAGGTTAACATGAACCTATTCGATTTTACCTACTGCGGTAATTATAACCGGCAGATCCAGAACCTGGCCAGGATATCCCCTGAGAAGTGGAGTTTTGGGCAGTCCGGGGATAACGGGATCCTGAAAGGTTATCTGGAAAATACATTCCGCAGACTGTATGAGGAAGGAAAAGTACGGGAAGAGAAAGAATATGCCCTTTTTCATACAGGACTCTTTAATCAGTATTATCAGCCAATTTATGCTTATTTTGTTCCAAATGTAGTACCGGACAGACAGAAATGGTATCTGGAAGGATTTTATACAGACTACTCGCTTTTAAAAATAAAAATCACGGATCTGCCGCCCAGGGCTTCCTATGTGGAAAATCCTTCCGATCTGGTGTTTGATACCAAGCTGCCGGTGGTGCCTCAGTATGAGCATATTTTTGATGATGAGGAAAATGTGCAGCGGCTTCCTTCCGCAGTGAGGGAGAGCGGCATGCGGGTACAGCTTTTTGATGGAGCCTTACAGCAGACCAGACGGATACTGGAGTCAGACTACAAGGCTGCCATTCCTCAGTATTATAACCATTCCATTCAGCTTTTAATCCCAATCTGCCTTCAGAATCCGGGAATTCCGGATCTGGCACTGGCCTGTATGAAAACTCCGGATGGGACCAAATATCTGGGACGAACCTGTCTGACTCTCCGGATGGCCTATCACAATGCCAGACTGCTTGCAAGGCTGGACGGGAGCTGGCTGAGGGCGTGAAGAAGTTAGAGAAAATGAAATACCTTCAAAGAGGATATTGGAACAGTAATCGGAAAGCTGCAGTTTCCTGGCAATGTCCTGCTGTTATGGGGCAGATTGTGAACAGGGATAAAGAGTGTGAAAGAACTGTGACTTTCTTTCGGAAAAACTGTTCAAAATATATAAAACGTGTTACAATATAAAACTATCACAGAGAGAAAATCAGAGGTAAGGACTACATAAGACAGCAAGTCCTGGATCGATCAGAGAGGCAGGAATCAGACCTTGGATTTTCTTATGGAACACAGGAGAATGTATGAGAATCGAATTAAAAGACGAAAATCAGGAAGAACCGCAGAAAATTGATGAGAACGACATCCGTTACAAACACGAGACCGATCTGACGAAGAAAGAGAAGCGTGAACTTGAGAAAATGAAGCTTGCCAGTATGGGCTGGAAGGGAAAGCTTCAGTATATCTGGGCCTATTATAAGCCTCAGATGGCAGCCATTGTGGCGGTGATCGCCATAGCCTTTTTTGTAAAAGATCTTTACGAAAATTCCAGGATCCATACAGCACTTACGGTTATGGTAATTGACTCCTACGGAACGAAGCAGGAGGAAGCCGAAGAAAAGGTAGAGAAAGCGCTGGGAATCCAGGATGATCCATATGAAATCGTCACAGTAGACGAAAGCCTGCGCACCGGTGAAGACGGAGTTGCATTGGAATCCTACAGCCAGATGGCCTTTACCACCAAAGTATCTGCCAGGGCAGTGGATGTGCTTATTGGTTCCGAAGATTATATGGACGGTTTTGAGTTCAAAGATGAGTATTTTATGGATCTGACAGAGCTTTTGCCAGAGGATGTTTACCAGGTATTTGGGGAGCAGGATGACAAATACAGCATTACCATTGATTCTGATGAACTGGCAGAGGAACTTGAGGTGACCTATGAGCCTGTTAAGATCGGAGTTCTCGCTAATTCAGAGAATGTGGAGAATGCAGTGAAATGGCTGACGAAACTGGCAGAAGAATTATCGTAAATAATGAAGGGAGACGTGTGAAAGCTGCCGCGTCCCCCTTCCTTTTTCTGTAAAAATAGGCCGGATTTTCTGGGTGCATTTCACATCAAAGCTTTTTCAGATAGTGTTTTTCAATAAAAGAGAGAACTCCATATAGCCCCATGGCAATCAGACACAAAACCACAATGGACATCAGCACCCAGGTAAGCTTGAAGAAGTGCGTCTGCAATCTGAAAGAAAAATTATGTAAAATTTAGAAAAAATTTCGTAAAAATGTCAATAGGATATTTGACCGAAATAAGGTATCCTAAACAGACAGAAGAGATTTTAAAGGATAACAGGAGAGAAGGATATGAAGGTTTTGCTGGCCGGGAATACCGGTTATGTGACAGAAGAATTTGTAGAAGAAGCATTTCCAGAATGTCAGGTGATGGTACTTGGAAATAAAATGCTAAAGACAGTCCGGAGAAGGGAACTCATTTCCAGACCATTTCCCAGGACGGAACTGGAATTTGGAGATATTTTTCGGACATACGAATTTGAAGCTGTGGTATACTTTTCTAATTATCTGACCTTACATGGAGAACTGGAAGGGGAAGCAGAGAATCTGCGCAAGATCCTGCAATACTGCAGGAAAGGGGTTCAAAGCCACTTCCTTTACGTGACAGGACCAGAGGGAATGTATGATGTACCAACAGGTAAGACTCTGCTGGTACAAAATGCAGAGGATGTGTGCAGACGCTATGCGGGACTGTACGGTCTGACGGTGAAAATACTGCGAGTACCCTATTTATATTCCGGAACCTATAAAAAAGATTTCTTTTACAGAATTTTCCAAGCTTCGAAAGAGAGCCAGAAGCTGTTTTTCCAGGAAGCTCCGGAGCAGAAAGCCTGTTTTTTATATTCTATGGATCTGGCAGAACTGATGTACAAGCTTTTTGATAACTGGAATGATGAGGAAGAGGTATTGAATGTTCCAGATGTATTTGACATCTGTTTTCAGGATGTGACCGAAGAACTGAAAAAGGTTTTATCCCCGGTCTCCATTATCTATAAAAGCAGTGCCGTTGTAGAAAAAATAAAAGAAGACGACAGACAGATCCGAACAAACTATAACTGGTTTCCAAAGATTTCAGTATTAGATCATATTTCGGAAATGTATAAAGAATATAATGAATACACAAAAAACAATGGGGGAAAAGTAAGCTGGCTTACCAGACTTTTCAATCAGAACCAAAGATGGCTGCGGGTATGTGAGTTTGTGGTCTGCTTTCTGGCGTTCGAATTTTTGCAGCGTCTTCTGGGAAATCAGGCTCAGTTTAAGATGATTGATCTGCGTCTTGTGTTTATTGTCTTGTTTGGAAGTCTTTACGGTCTGGGATATGGAATTGCCGGAGCAGCAGCCCAGACAGTATCCTTGCTTCTGGCATATGAAAGCCAGGGAACAAAGTGGTATACCCTTTTTTACGAACCAGCTAACTGGATCCCATTTATCTTTTATTTTGCTGCAGGTGCCGTGTGTGGTTATGTGCGAATGAAAAACAGGGAAAATCTGGAATTTATATCAGAGGAGAATCAGCTGATCCGGGAAAAATTTCTCTTTATGCGTGATCTGTACCAGGCGACCCTTCAGGACAAAAAAAGATACAAAAAACAAATTCTGGGCAGTAAAGACAGCTTTGGAAAGATTTTTGACATTACCAGGAAGCTGGATATTGTACAGCCAGAGGAATTGTTTATTGAAACGATGCACATTATGGAAGAGGTTCTGGAGAATGAAACCTTTGCGTTTTATTCCCTCAGTCAGAAAAACGGCTATGGCAGGCTGGAAGCTGCATCTCCCAAGTCTCAGGGAATGTACTCTGCTTCTGTCAGATTAAGTGAGTATACGCTTGCCCTGGAAACCCTGGAAAAAGGGCAGGTATGGGCAAATCGGGATTTTATAAAAGGTTATCCCATGTATATGGCTGGTATCCGGAAAGAAGGCAGTCTGGTGATGTTGATCTGTATTCAGGAGGTAAAAAACGGACAGCTGACTTTATACTATATGAATCTGTTTCAGATTTTATGTGGTCTGGTAGAAACATCACTTTTACGTGCTCTTGAATATCAGGAAGCCACGGAATACAAGAAATATGTAGAGAATACGAGGATCCTGAAGCCGGAATACTTTGAAAAAAGTCTGGAACTTCAGCATTCTATGCGTGAGCAGAAGATGGCATCCTATATCCTTCTGAAACTGAAGTATGGGAATATGACCATTGAGGATGCGGATGAGGCACTGGACCGCTGTATCAGAGAAAACGATATCCGTGGTATTTCTCCAGAAGGGGAGTTGTATCTGATCCTGACCCAGGCAGATGACAAGGCATTGCCAGTCATCCTTGAACGTCTGAAAAGAAATGGATTTGAGGGAAAGGTGCTTGATGTTCCGGTAGGAAAAGAGACAGCAGGAGTGGAATCATGACAAAAACAGCAATTGGAATCACGGCACTGGCGATTCATCTGATCATCTGCATACTGATCTGGTCAGGAATACGCACAGGATTTCTGAAAGCAAAGATGTACATGCTGTCTCTTGCCGTATTTGTACCAGTCTGGGGACCGGTGTGTGTCCTGCTCATACATTTTCAGCTTTTTTCCGGTACGGATCAGGTGAAAACAGTGGGAGTTGAAAAGCTCAGGGTTAACGAGGAAATTTATAAGAACATGTTTCCGGCCATGGAGGAAAATGACAGGGATGTGGTTCCTCTGGAGGAGGCCCTTCTTCTGAATGATTCTTCCAGGCGCCGGGAACTGATCATGAACGTTCTGAATGATAACCCGGGGGAATATGTGGAATTATTAAAGCAGGCACGAATGAATGAGGATGTGGAGGTAGTCCATTATGCGATTACAGCCATGGTGGAACTGTTCAAAGAATATGATTACAGATTACAAAAAATTGAGAAAAAATATACGAATGATCCAGATGATCCTGTTATTCTGGAGGAGTACTGTGATTTCCTGAAAGAATATCTGAGTCAGGGCTTTATGGAGAAGCAGATGGAACAGATTTACAGAAACCAGTATACCCAGCTTTTGTTAAAACAGCTGGAACAAAAGGTGAATCTCCATACCTGTGTCTGCCTGATGGAAAATCTTATGGTGCAAAGGGATTTTTTTCTGGCAGAAAAAATATTGAAAATCATGGATCAGAACTGGCACAGAGGTGAAGAATACTGGATCTGGAAAATTCGGTATCTGGCAGAACGGAAAATGGGGAAAGAACTGAAACAGAGCTTACAGGCATTGAAGGAAGAGCATATCTATCTTTCTTCCAGAGGAAAGGAGGCACTGGGATTTTGGCTGGATGGATCAAAAAAGTGAAAGCTTTTCAATTTAAGGGAATTCTGGTGATCCTGGGCTGTTTTCTGCTTATAGGAGCCATTCTGTTTGCAGAACGATCCGGTCTGTCCTACCGGGAAAAGGCAAAGAAACTGACTTATCTGGATGCAGATAAAGTGGTTACGGAAGAAACTGCGATAAAGACACTAAAGCCAACCTGCCTTGTTCTTACAGACAGCAGTCAGGCGAACAGCACCATGGCGTGGATCCAGTTCGAGCAGATCTTTAAGGACATGAAGGTGGGTACTGATCTGGTTGATGTAAATCATGAAAGTATACCGGATGATCTGTCTGATTATGAGACTGTGGTCGTTCTTTTAAGCGATTTAAGTCCGCTGAAAGAAAATGTGCTGAAGATCAGCGACTGGGTAAAAGAAGGCGGAAGTGCCATGTTCGCCCTTACTCTTCAAAAGGATACTTATGTATCCCTTATTGAGCAGAAGCTTGGAATTGTATCCTCAGGTTACACAGATGCCATGGTAAACAGCATTTATTTCGACAGTGAGTTTCTCGTCGGAGGCGGAAAAGCATACAAAGTCACAGACGGCTACGAATCGGCCTGGGCAGTGGAGCTGAGTCAGCGTGCAAGGGTATACGCCTGGGCAGATGATACGTCAGGCGTTCCTTTGATTTGGGAAGCTGATTATGGAAACGGAAAGTTTGTAGTAGATAATTTTGGGTTTTATGAAAAAGCTTTCAGAGGCTTTTTTGCTGCATCCTACAGTCTTCTTACAGATGTGGGGGTATATCCGGTGATCAACGGATCCGTCTTTTATCTGGATGATTTTCCCTCCCCTGTTCCAAATGGAGATGGAACTTATGTAAAAAGGGATTATGGCACCAGTATTGCAGATTTCTATACCAATATCTGGTGGCCGGATATGATCGCCCTTGCTACGGCTCACAATGTGCAATATACAGGAGTTATAATAGAAAATTATGAGGATGAAACAGACGGAGAGACGGAACGCCAGGATGATGTACAGCGGTTCCAGTATTTTGGAAATATGATCCTTCATCAGGGCGGGGAACTGGGTTATCACGGTTATAATCATCAGCCGCTCAGCTTGTCAGACACGGATTATGGAGATGCACTTCCCTATAAGACCTGGACAAGCTTTTCTGCCATGGAAAAAGCAATGAAAGAGCTGATGGATTTTGGAAAGGAAATGTTTCCGGAGACTACCATGTCTGTTTATGTTCCTCCTTCTAATGTTTTGTCAGAAGCGGGAAGGAAACTGCTGGGTTCCCTGTATCCCAAGATCCGTACTATTGCCAGCAATTATTTTTCCGGCGACTATGCTTATGTGCAGGAGTTTGAAGTGGCTGAAGATGGAATCGTAGAACAGCCGCGTATTATTTCCGGTGCGATCATTGACGATTATATGCAGATGGCTGCTTTGTCTGAGTTGAATATGCATTTTGTAAATACACATTTTATGCATCCGGATGACCTTCTGGATGAGGACAGAGGCGCTGCCCTTGGCTGGGAAAAGCTGAAAAACCGTCTGGATGAGTACATGACCTGGCTGAATGAAGCAGCACCGGCACTCCGAAATCTTACAGGCTCCCAGTTATCCGGTGCCATTGAAAGATATGATGCCCTGACCGTGGAGAAAGACATTACAGACAAGGAAGTGCATCTTCATCTGGGAAATTTTTACGATCAGGCGTATCTGATGGTGAGAATGAATAAAGGAACTCCGGTGCGTGTGACTGGTGGAGACTTGACTCAGGCTGCTGGGAATCTGTATCTGCTGAGCGCAGAACAGGAAGATGTGTACATTGAGTTCGAATAAATATAATGACAGCAGTGTCAAAAGGTCTTTTACTATTGGTAACATAAACATATGTATTGAAAATGCAGATAAAAGGAGAAAACAGTGAGAATCTGTCTGGTTTTGGAAGGGTGTTATCCTTATGTGTTCGGCGGTGTTTCTACATGGATGCACCAGTATATCAATCAGATGCAGGAGCATGAATTTGTGCTCTGGGTTATTGGGGCAAATGCAGAAAAAAGAGGAAAATTTGTCTATGAACTTCCAGAGAATGTTGTGGAGGTTCATGAGGTTTTTCTGGATGATGCTCTCCAGGTGAAAGAAAAGGGGAAAATGTCCCATATTTTTTCCGAAAAAGAACTAGAAAGTCTGAGCGAGCTGATGCAGATGAGGAGACCGGACTGGGAGACGCTGTTTTCCTTGTATCATGATAAACATTTAAACCCTATGGCTTTTTTGAAAAGTGAGACTTTCCTTGATCTCCTTATAAAAATCTGTAAAGAACAGTATCCGTATATTGCTTTTGCAGATGCCTTTCACACCATGCGTTCCATGCTCCTTCCTGTTCTGTATCTTATGGGAAGTGAAGTGCCAGAGGCGGATGTGTATCATGCCATATGTACCGGGTACGGCGGACTTCTGGCTTGTCTGGGCGGTTATGTGCACAAAAAGGATGTTCTTCTTACAGAACATGGAATTTATACACGGGAAAGAGAGGAGGAGATCATCCGTGCCAAGTGGGTGGTTCCATCCTTTAAGAAACAGTGGATTGCTTTCTTTTATATGCTGTCAGATATGATCTATCAGAGGGCATTTCGTGTGACCTGTCTTTTTACAAATGCAATGCGCACTCAGATTCAGATGGGCTGTGCACCTGGGAAGTGCCGGGTTATCGAAAATGGGATCGACTATGACAGGTTGTCTGGAATCCCCCTGAAAGAAGAGGATGGCTGGGTGGATATTGGAGCAGTAGTAAGGCTTGCTCCTATCAAAGATATCAAGACCATGATCTACGCTTTTTTTGAACTGTCTGCACATGTAAAAAATGTACGCCTTCACATTATGGGAGGAGTCGATGATGAAGAATATGCACAGGAGTGTTACGAGCTGGTGAAACAGCTGAAGCTGGAAAACATTATATTTACAGGGCGTGTGGACATTGTAAAATATATGGAGAAACTGGATTTTACCATCCTTACCAGCATTTCAGAAGGACAACCCCTGTCTGTGCTGGAATCCTTTGCTGCAAGACGTCCCTGTGTTACCACAGATGTAGGCTGCTGTCGGGAACTTCTGGAGGGAAAGGAAGAGGATGTGTATGGAAAGGCAGGTTATTATGTGGCACCTATGTACCGTGACGGACTGGCTCTTGCCATGGAGAAAATGTGTGAATCCAGAAGCAGGCGGCTTCGTATGGGGAAAAACGGACAGGCGCGGGTAAAGGCTTATTACAGACAGGAACGCATGATCCGTCTGTACCGGGAGCTTTATGAGGAGGTGATACAAAAGAGTGGCTGGAATCGGATTTGAACTAAAAAAACTGTTTAACAGACAGGGACTTTTTGCTTCCTTCAGAGCTTACGGATATGCGGGAGTCGTATGTACCGGTCCGATGCTTCTTGGAATTGTATTGCTTCTTGGCGTTATGTATCTTTGTGATAAAACAGGAGGCAGCAGACACAGCCGGGAACTTCTGGTGTGTATGATCACGTATACCCTTTTGTTTTCCTTGACAGTTACCAGTTTTTTGTCTATGGTAGTTACCAGGTTTATTGCGGATATGCTGTACGAAGAAAAATACGATATGGTATTGCCTTCTTTCTGGGGCTCTACAGGGATCATGCTGGTGGCCGGCGGGATCCTGTATGGAATTTTCCTTATCTTTTCCGGAGCAGGACTTCTGGACGGATTGCTGTGTCTGTGGCTTTTTGGAGAGCTGACCGTTACCTGGAATGCAATGAGTTATCTCACTGCAATAAAAGATTACAGAGGAATCAT
Source organism: Ruminococcus sp. RTP21358st1_G6_RTP21358_211008 (assembly GCF_040908885.1). NCBI lineage: Bacteria > Bacillati > Bacillota > Clostridia > Eubacteriales > Oscillospiraceae > Ruminococcus > Ruminococcus sp. RTP21358st1_G6_RTP21358_211008. The sequence goes on along the minus strand of NZ_JBDGDM010000012.1, from coordinate 62,061 downwards.
GCTGTCATTTACAGCTGCTATTGTGATCACATTTATATCCGGCTGGGTATTGCTGATGCTGGGAATTCCCCATGTGGAAGCTCTTCTGATTGCAGTGGCTGTGGGATACGGAGTGATGCTTTTGTGGGATGTGATCCTTTTGTATCAGTATTTTCCACAAGGGGAAAAGGGTGCCTTCCTTTTCCTAAGATGGGTGGATCAGTTTCTGCCTCTGGCATTTACCGGTTTTTTTATCAATATTGGACTGTTTGCCCATTTGGTGATCATGTGGGTCGGACCGCTTCAGGTACAGGTGCAGGGACTGTTTGTTGGTGCACCCTACCATGATGTGCCAGCTCTTGTGGCATTTCTTACGATTTTGGTAACAACAGTAAACTTTGTGGTTTCTGTGGAGGTGAATTTTTATCCGAAATATAAAAACTACTACAGTTTATTTAATGATAAAGGTGCTGTAGGAGATATTACCCAGGCAGGTGAGGAAATGTTAAAGGTATTGAATGTGGAATTGAAATACACGGCCTTGAAGCAGCTCCTTGCTACAGCACTTGCTATTTCTCTTGGCGGACTGCTCCTGGAGTATGTGCCGCTTGGATTTAACGATCTTATGGAAGGGTATTTCAGAACCCTCTGCGTGGGATATGGCATTTATGCAGTGGCAAATACCATACTTCTGCTGCTTTTATATTTTACAGATTACAAAGGAGCGCTGGCGGCCTCCGGATGTTTTGCAGGAGGAACTGTGCTGTTTACGGTAATATCCCTGTTTTTCCCAAGAGTATATTATGGTTTCGGATTTCTCACAGGCAGCGCAGTGTTTTTTCTGATTGCAGCCTTTCGTCTGGACTATTATACAAAGAGGCTGCCCTATTATATTTTGAGTGTACAGCCTGTGGTGGCCAGGGAAAAAAGAGGAAAGTTTTCCAGACTTGGTTTTTTCCTCAGTAAAAAACTGGAAAGGAGTCAGAACAGTGAAAAAATATAAAAAAATTGCATGTATTCTTGCCGGAAGTATGACCATGTCTTTATTCGCAGGCTGTATAGGAAATGGAGATGTAGTGCCGGAAGAAAAAAATGAGAGCACAGATACAGAAGAACCGACAGCATCCGAAACGTCACAGGAGATAAAAAAAGCAGAATCCCGGGATATTGACCAGGTTCATTTAAGAGATAAGGACAGTCTTTATGAAAACGATGACGATACCAGCGTGGTTACCATGTACCTCACTGTTTCAAAGGGGAATTCTTCAGAAAATACAGATCATACATGGGAAGAAATCAATAGTTATTCTGTCTATGATTATGAAGAGATGGGAGTAGACAGATATCAGGCGGCTGCACTTTTACAGATAGGGAATGAGAATGGTCCGACAGAGGGAATGGTAGGATATGGGGAGAATATTCCCAATGCCACGGTACAGATCCGTGGGCAGACTTCAAGCCGGAATGCCCAGAAAAACTATAAGATTGAGCTGAAGAAAAATAAAGGAACCTGGCGCGGGCAGAGAACCATTAATCTGAACAAGCATATGACAGAAGGAATGCGGTTTCGGAACAAGCTCGCCTATGACCTGCTGAAGGGCATTCCCCAGCTGATCAGTCTGAGAACACAGTTCGTCCATCTGTATGTAAAAGATACCACAGATGGTTCTGCTGACGCGAAATTTGAGGACTATGGCTTGTATACCCAGGTAGAGCAGCTGAATAAGACTGGATTGAAGAATCATGGACTGGATTCCAATGGACAGCTTTATAAAATTAATTCTTTTGAATTTTACAGATATGAAGATGTGATAAAACTCCAGGATGATCCATCCTACGACAGTGCTGCTTTTGAAAAATTGCTGGAGATAAAGGGAAGTACCGAGCATAGGAAACTGATTCAGATGCTTGAAGCAGTAAATGACTACAGTATACCAATTGATACGGTTCTGGAAGAATACTTTGATGAGGAAAATATTACATATTGGATGGGATTTCAGATTTTGATGGGAAATGTGGATACCCAGAGCCGAAACGTGTATTTATATAGTCCATTAAATTCAGATACCTGGTATTTTATTCCTTGGGATAATGATGGCAGTCTGATGAGACCTGAATATAAGATAACCGGTTTTAGTGATCAGAAAAGCTGGGAATCCGGCGTTAGTAACTATTGGGGAAATGTACTGTTCCAGAGATGTCTGAAATCAGAGCGTTTCCGGGAAAAGCTGGATGAGGCCATTCTGGATCTGAAAGAATATCTCAGTGAAGAGAGACTGGGCACTATGATTGAAAAATACAAGACTGTGGTGAAGCCGTATCTTTATGAGATGCCGGATGTGTTTTATGCACCTCTTACCAGTGAACAATATGATGAGCTTGCTGCATCACTTCCGGAAGAAATAGAAAAAAATTATCAGCTCTATGTAGAAAGTGTTAGTAAGCCTATGCCGTTTTATATTGGTGTTCCTGTTGCAGAGGGAAATAAAATGAAAATAAACTGGGATAATTCCTATTCCTTTGACGCGGAGGATATTACTTATTCTGTAGAGATAGCAAAGGATTATCTTTTTCAGGATGTGATCTATACACAGGATGGTCTTCTGATCCCGGAAACGGAGCTGGAGCTTCCGGAAGCAGGACAGTATTTTATCCGTGTGCGTGCAACCAATGAAAAGGGAAAAACACAGGATGCTTTTGACTATTATGTTACAGATGAAGGAAAGCAGTATGGCATGAGGTGCATCTATGTAACGGAAGATGGTCAGATCGAGGAAGATATTTATGAGGAATAAAAGCAGGGAAGCATTTCGAAATGAATGGAAGTATCTGATCAGTACCAGTGAAAAAGAAATGCTTATGCTCAGGCTGAAGCCATTTCTACAGCCGGATCCCCATGCCGGGGAAGGGGGATATTATATCCGCAGTCTGTATTTTGAGGATTACTGGAACAGTGCATACGCAGAAAAGGAAGCCGGGGTACTGATGCGAAAAAAATACAGGATCCGGATTTATAACAATAATGACAAATTTATCAAACTGGAGCGGAAAAAGAAGTTTGGAAGTTATATTTACAAAGAGAGTGCACCGCTTACAAGAGAAGAGGTGGAGAAAATCCTGAAGGGGGACTATGCGTTCCTTTTGTACAGTTCCCACTCTCTATGCCGGGAATTTTACATAGAATGTACCTGCAATATGATGCGGCCAAGGACCATTGTGGATTACGAACGGATTCCCTGGATCCTGGATGCCGGAACGGTAAGGATCACCTTTGATTCAGATGTGAGAGCGGCTATTGGCAGTTATGATATTTTTGATCCTGGATTGCCTGCTTTGTCTGTGCTGGAACCTGGAAAACTGATTCTGGAAGTGAAGTTTACAGAAATGCTTCCCCAGCTTTTACGCGATGTTCTGCCACCGCCAGCAGCGGAATTTACAGCAGTTTCCAAATATGTACTCTGTTATGAGAAAACCAGGTATATGAATGGATTCGAGTACTGGTATGAGACATAAAAAGAAAACGTATAACTGTGAACTATGTTCACAAAAAATATCTTGCAAAATACTGCCTTCTGAATAATTACAAAAAAGCACAAAGAGATAAGTGGAGGAATTTTTTATGAGTGTAAAGGACATGATCAAAAAATCAGTTCTGGAATCCGGAGCGTTTACCAATTATGATGTTCCGGGGATTCTCACAGCTCTTGCGGCGGCTCTGCTGTTAGGGGCGCTGATCTATCTGGTATACCGGAAGTTTTACGCAGGAGTTGTTTTTTCAAGAACATTTGCTGTTACTCTGGTGGGAATGACAGTGCTTACCTGTATGGTAACCTTGGCTATCAGTACCAATGTGGTAATTTCACTTGGTATGGTAGGAGCGTTGTCCATTGTCCGTTTTCGTACAGCAATTAAGGATCCTATGGATCTTTTGTATTTGTTTTGGGCAATCACCACAGGAATTACGGCTGGAGCGGGAATGTATGTCCTGGCGCTTTTGGCGGCTGCGATTATGATCCTGATGATCGTATTGTTTTATCACAAACAGCAGAGAGGAAAAATCTATATTGCAGTGATCCACTATACAGGAGACCAGGCAGGGGATGAGGTAATCCGCTGCTTTGGAAAAAGAAAGTATTTTGTCAAATCCAAGACCATGCGCAAAGAAAAAACAGAGATGGCAGTGGAATTGTACTGCCGACAAAATGATATGGATTTTATGGAAAAAATCCGCAGCATTGAAGATGTAGAAGATGTCACTCTGATTCAGTATAATGGAGAATATCACGGATGAAAAAGATTCTGGCAGCAATGTTGCTGATTCTGATAGTCATTCTGGCAGCTGGCGCAGGTTATCAATGGTGGTCTTCCGGAAATGGAAACAAAAAGCAGTTTCAGAAATCCCAGGAGATTTTTGGAAATCCGCTTATGGGATATGCACCAAGTGCCTGGTATGAGAATGTGTCAGAGGATATTTCGCTTTTGTATATGGACATTACCTGGGCAGAATTAGAGCCGGAAGAAGGGGTGTATGCCTGGGATTCCATAGAAGAGGAAAACCAGATAAACAGGTGGAAAAAAGAAGGAAAGCATCTGATCCTTCGTTTTGTCTGTGACATTCCAGGTGATGAGAAACATATGGATATCCCCCGGTGGCTGTATGAGAAGACGGGGGAAGACGGAACCTGGTATGATGGTGAATATGGAAAAGGATATTCACCGGATTACAACAATAAGGTTTTTATAGAAGAGCATGAGAAGGCAATCAAAGCCCTTGGAGAGCATTTTGGAAAAGACGGGCTGATCAGTTATATTGAGCTTGGAAGTCTTGGACATTGGGGAGAGTGGCATGTAAATTACAGCGATGGGATTACGAGAATCCCTGAGGAAGCTGTAAGAAATCAGTATATTATGCCCTGGCTGGAAGCTTTTCCCGGCGTAAACATGCTTATGAGAAGACCTTTTCATATTGCAGAAGCTTATGGAATGGGGCTTTATAATGATATGACCGGGCATAAAGAGTCCACAGAAGAATGGCTGACCTGGATTCAGGAAGGTGGAGATTATGGACAGGCAGAGGAGAAAGATGCGCTTGGCAGTATGCCAGATTTCTGGAAGACAGCTCCATCGGGCGGTGAATTTACCAGCTCTGTTTCCATGGAACAGATGCTGGTGACAGATCTGGAACAGACTGTAGAATTGGTCCGGAAGTCTCACACTACATTTTTAGGTCCGAAATATGCAGACAGTCAGTATAAAGATGGCTATGACAAAGTGCTTTTGAATATGGGGTACCGCCTGTGGATCTCAGAAGCTGCCTGGAAAAGGGAGGGGCAGGAAGATTGCCTGTGCCTGACCTGGAATAATGACGGCGTTGCTCCGTTTTACAAAAAATGGCCGGTATATCTGTATCTGGAGGATCCCTCTGGAAATACAGTGGAGAAGACTGAAATCAATATGCTTCTTTCTTCTGTTTTACCAGATACACAGCTTATTACTCGGACTGTATTTGAAACCCGGGATATTCCGGCACTTTTGAAGAAGGGATATGCTCTGTCTGTGGGAATTGAAGATCCCATGACAGAAAAGCCTGGCGTAAGGCTGGCAATGGAATGTGCTTATCAGAATGGCAGAAATATACTATGGTAGAAGGAAAAATAGAGTGGCTTTCGGTCCCTTTGCTTTCGGAAGAACCGGTAATAAAAAGTTGGAAGAGGTAGAGAAATGTCAGAAAAAATAGTGAAATACGAGTATGAATATGGCCTGTGTAAACGGATGCACTACCGTGGATTATGGTGCGTGCGTTATGAAGGTGTGCCAGGGCATTTTGAGAAAGCGGGTATGGCCTGTTCCTGTGCAGTGGATGGCTGTGATAAGGATTGTGCAGTTATGGAAAGTGCGGATGCCGTTATTGATCCGGAGTGGGAGTGGCATATGCTGGACAATCCGCCTGGAAGATAGAAAAAAATTACGGCAGAGACAGGAAGAACTGCATATTATACCATAAGGCATGAAAACCGGAGTTGATAGTATGAGTCTGGCGGAATCCTTAAATTGGGAGCAAGAAGAGCAGTGCACATCCGTTTTTCCACGGTCTGTTACCAACCGGAAAAATCAGGAAAATTTAAAATTGTCAGAGAAAAAGGAATTATTAAAGAAAATCGCAGATATTCTTGCAGAGGAAAAATGGATTACCTCAGCTGAATTGTTGGTTTTGAAGGAAAAAATAGAAAAATACGGTGGCACTTTATGACCAGGGCGGTGATCTACTGCCGGTGCAGTACAGAAGAGGAGTGCCAGAAGGATGCGCTTATCAGACAGGCGGCGGAGGCAAGAGAATGCGTCCGCCGCCTGAACTGGTCCTTAGAGGATGAATATATAGAAAGCAGGTCCGGCACCAGCACCCGGGGACGGGAACAGTACCAGCGGCTTTTTTCTGACCTTCTTAGAGATAAATTTGAGATTGTGGTGATAAAATCCCAGGACAGACTGATGCGAAACACAAAGGACTGGTATGTTTTTGTGGATCGTCTCGTGACTTGTGGCAAACGGCTGTATCTCTATCTGGAAAACCGTTTTTACAGTGCCGATGACAGTCTGATCACTGGAATCAAGGCAATTCTGGCAGAGGAATACAGCCGGGAATTAAGCCGTAAGATCAATAACGCCCACCGGAACCGGCAAAAGACTGGAAGTGCCCTGATGCTTACTTCCAATACCTATGGATATCGGAAGCTGCCAGATAAAAGCCTGGCGATCATAGAGGAAGAGGCGCAGGTGAAAAGAAAAATGTATGAGCTTTGTGCAGGAGGTCTTGGCAGCAGATGTATCGCCCGGATCCTGCGGGAGGATGGTGTGCAGAAACGAAATGGAAGCTTTTTTACCGATTCTGATATCCGCCGCATGATCCGAAATCCTGTCAATAAAGGCACTGTGGTCATGAACCGGAAGCATTATGATTTTGATACCAGGCAGGTGGTAAAAAATCCACAGGAACAGTTCTATATTTATGAAAACCGGATTCCGGCAATTGTGTCAGAAGAACTGTGGAAGGCTGCCAATGAAGAAATCGACAAAAGAAAGAAACCTGTCGGAAATCAGGAGAAAACGGCCAGGTGCTTTGGAGTAAATCCGGGAAAGCATGTGTTTAGCGGAAAATTGGTCTGTGGTTTGTGCGGGGCCCCTTTTTACCGGACAACAAGAAAGGGAAAAAATCATAAAATTCATGAATGGAAATGTAAAACTTATCTGGAACAGGGGAGAAAAAAGGAGGAAAAGCCAGGCGGCTGTGCCAATATCCATCTGGAAGAGGAAAAGTTGTTTCTTCTTCTGGAAAGGTCCGGAGGAAAAGAAATCCTGCCAGATCAGGAAAGGGAGATTACGGATTCTTTCATGCAGCTTTTGAAGGAAAGTCTGGAAGAAAACCAAAAGAAGAATTTGGAAAAGTACGAACAGCTGGAAAAAAAGATTAAATACCAGCAACAGCTTTTGCTGGACAAATATCTGGAAGGCCTGGTGGAAGAATCTCTTTACCAGATCAAGGAAAGGGAACTGCAAAATAAATTAAAGAACAACACCGGCAGCAGAACGTGCAGGCAGAAGAACAGGGATTTTCTGGCAGAGGAACAGGAAGAAGTGGAAAAAAGGCTTCGAAAGACAGAACGGTTTTTTAAAGAACATCATGTGGTTCTAAAGGCCTGCGTATTATGTGAGTTAAAAATGGTGGATAAAATTCTGATTTATCCGGATCATCTGAAAGTGGTAAAGAAACAGGGAAAATGCATTATTGCGGCAGAGACCTTGGATATGCTATACTGAAAAAATCGTAACTGCCCGTAATGTCTGCAGTTACAGACATTACTTAGAGCCTGTTTGAAAAATCATTCTCGCAATCTGCACGCCTTGCTGTGCGGTATATTTTGTCCGAAAAGGCAGAAAGGAACAGTATTATGAATATCAGAAAATCTACACTTCAGGATCTGCCACAGATACTGAACTTATATAAAATTGCCCGGGAATTTATGAAAAACAACGGTAATCCAAACCAGTGGGAGGACCGCTACCCGGAAGCTTCCACGGTAGAAAATGATATAAAAACAGGAATTTCCCATGTATGCGTGGAAAATGGGGAAATTGTTGGAACATTTGTATTTTATACAGGAGAAGATCCTACTTACCGTGTGATCGAAAATGGTGAATGGCACAGTGACAGGGAGCCCTACGGCGTGATTCACAGAGTTGCTTCCAATGGGGTGACAAAGGGTGTGACCAGGGCTGCATTTTCTTATGGGTTGGAGAGAAGCGGATATGTGCGCATTGATACCCATGAGGACAACAAGCCCATGCAGGGCGCTTTGAAGAAATTTGGTTTCAGGGAATGCGGTGTGATCCATCTGGAAAGAGGAGCGGAGAGGATAGCCTTTGACTGTCGGAAAGAGTGGCTCTGAAAAATAAAATTAAATTTCTTTTTTGAAGAAATACGGAATTGCACTTCGTTATAGAAAATTGGAAAGAGAAGAGGACAGCATTTTGGGGAAACTGTCAGAATGCGTACTCACTGGAATGTCTGACTTCCATATATGATCAGGTAGCCAAGCCCCTGTCTTGCACCGATGAATTCGCCTATGATCACCCCTACCAGGCAAAGACCGATATTTACTTTCATATTTGCAAGAATAAGGGGCACGGAGGAGGGCAAAACAATTTTTAAAAGTTCTTCTTTTTTACCGCCTCCAAGTGTGCGGATCAGCTTCAGCTTTTCCTGGCTGATCTCCCCGAAGCCTGTATACAGGTTCAGAATCGATCCAAAAATTGCCACAGACATACCTGCAATAATGATGGTCCGCTGACGGGCACCCAGCCATACAATGAGAAGGGGGGCCAGGGCAGACTTAGGAAGGCTGTTCAGCACTACCAGATAAGGCTCCAGTACTTTTGCAAGTCTGGGGCATCCCCACAGCAGAATGGAAATGCCAAGACCCAGGACTACTACGAAGAGGAAACTAAGAAGAGTTTCTTTCAGGGTGGCGCCAATGTGGATGAACAGCGAGTGGTTTTGGGCCATCTCCATAAAGGTTTTGAAGATCATGGAGGGGCTGCTGAAGATGAAAGAGTCGATCCAGCCAGCCCTTGCCAGGATTTCCCATTGTGCCAGAAAAATAAGAAAGACCAGAAGCCTTGCGCTTACAACAAGGCGACGGTCCCTTTTCTGACGGGCAAGATATGCTTTTTGAGCGGGGGAAGGTTCATGCATTCTGATTCAACTCCTTCCAGATCAGATTAAAGTAGGATTTGAAAGCCGGGGCATTTCTCGAAGAAAGGGGCGTGCGGTCTTTCATATCCAGATCAATGGGAACAATCTTTATTACAGTGGCAGGACGCTTTGAAAGAATCAGTACCCGGTCTGCCATGCTGATGGCTTCGGAAATATCATGAGTGACAAGAATAGCCGGCTTTCGTTGTTTTTTCAGGATTTTTCCAATGTCATCACTTACGTTCAGCCGTGTCTGGTAATCAAGTGCGGAGAATGGTTCGTCGAGAAGCAGAAGATCCGGTTTTAATGCAAGGGTGCGGATCAGTGCCGCCCGCTGTCGCATGCCGCCGGAAAGCTGGCTTGGACGACTGTCACGGAATTTGTCCAGCTCATAAAGCTTTAATAGTTCATCTACATAGGAAAGATTGTCTTTTGTGAGTTCGCCTTGTATTTCCAGTCCAAGGAGAACATTGCGGTAGATGCTGCGCCATTCCAGAAGGTGGTCTCTTTGAAGCATATAGCCAATACGGGCGCTGTCCTTGTTCAGTGGCTTTCCATTCATAAGAATGGTTCCGCTTTCCGCATGTAAAAGCCCGCAGATCAGATTCAGCAAAGTGGACTTTCCACAACCGGAAGGCCCCACGACAGCCAGAAACTCTTCTGGCATAAGATGAAAAGATATATGAGAAAGGGCAGCCGTTTCCCCGGATAAGCTATGGTAAGAAAGGCACACATCCTTTACTTCCAGAAGCGGATTCATAATCAAACCTCCATTTTCGTATAATTTATGATATGCTTTTGGGGTGGGGTGTGTTATAATGAAGTGATTTATCTATGTGCAGAGTGTAGCGAAGCGGAGTTCGTGGTTCCTGTACCGACAATTTTTTTAGAAAGAAAATAATATTATGAGTAAAAAGCAAACGGTTTTCAACCTGTTATTTCTGGTGATCGTTTTCGGTCTTACCATGTACTTGGTTTTTCGCGGCAAGGACATCGGGGATATTATCCGTACTGCCAGGGAAGCTGATGGAAGATATCTGCTTCTGAGTCTTGTGTGCGTGGTATTTTTTATCCTCGGCGAATCGGTTATCATTTTTTATATGATGAAAACACTTGGAGCCAGTGTGAAAATGACTCATTGTGCACTGTATTCCTTTGTTGGATTTTTTTTCAGCTGTATTACTCCGTCTGCATCAGGCGGACAGCCCATGCAGATCTTTTACATGAAAAAAGATAAACTGCCTATTCCGGTAACCACTCTGGTTTTGATGATCGTTACCATCACCTACAAGGCAGTTCTTGTAGTGATCGGTGTTCTGATCTGTTTTCTGGGCGGTGATTTCCTGAGAGGCTATCTTGGGGACTATATGTGGGTGTTTTATCTAGGCGTGGGTCTGAACGTGTTCTGTGTTACCTTTATGATGATATTGGTGTTTGCCCCAGGCCTTGCGAAATGGATCATGGTAAAAGGTCTGAAGATCATTGAGCATGTCCGGATTCTGAAGCCAAAAAAAGCAAGGCTTGAGAAGCTGGAGGCTTCCATGGACCAGTATCACGCAACGGCAGCCTTCTGGGCCAGCCATAAGCGGATCATACTGAATGTATTTATCATTACATTTGTGCAGAGGTGTATTCTGTTTACGGTCACTTACTGGGTGTACCGCGCTTTGGGACTCCATGAGTATGGAATCCTGACCGTTACTATTTTACAGGCGGTGATTTCCGTATCTGTGGATATGCTTCCTCTTCCGGGAGGCATGGGAATCAGCGAGACTTTATATATGGTGATGTTTGTGCCCGTATTTGGACCGCTTTTGCTGCCATCTATGCTGCTCAGCCGTGGAATTTCCTATTACGGACAGATGCTGATCAGTGCACTTATGACTTGTGTGGCACATCTTACCATTGGAAGAAAAAACGAAGAGATACAAAGGATGTAATTAACTGCAATGAAGGAAGAACGTTTGAAAAAGGAGAAACAGGATATGCTTGGATTTTATGATTATACGGTGGTGCTTACATACATCAGTCTCGCTGTTTCCGTATTTGGCATGACAAGAGCACTGGAGGGAGACTTTAAAGTTGCAATTTTGTGTCTGGCACTGTCCGGACTTTGTGATATGTTTGACGGGAAAATCGCCCGTACAAAGAAGAACCGTACAGAAGATGAGAAGAAATTTGGAATTCAGATCGATTCCCTGTGTGATGTGGTATGTTTTGGTGTGTTTCCGGCAATGATCTGTTATTGTCTGGGAATGAACCATATTCCGGGTGTGATCATTCTCTGCCTGTATTGTGTAGCTTCTGTAATCCGTCTGGGTTACTTTAACGTAATGGAAGAGAAGAGACAGAACGAGACCTCCGAGCTTCGTCACTATTACCAGGGTCTGCCAATCACTTCGATGGCGATCATCCTTCCGTTTCTTTATCTGCTGAGAAGAGGATGCGGGAAGAATTTCCTTTTGGTGATCCATGTGGCAGTGTTAGTAGTCGGAGTGCTGTTTATCAGTGATTTTAAGGTGAAAAAACCTCAGAATCCAATGGTGATCCTTCTGGTTGCCCTTGTGGCACTGGCGCTTTCCATGATGTTTCATCTGTTATAAAACGGATATTCACCATATATGAAAGTCAGTTGTCTGGCGCCTTTTGCGCTCCTGCAGCTGCCGGCTGCATTCGTAATCCGGGCTGTCGCCAGACGATATCCATGAATTCGCTCATGCAGGCATGGCTCATTTGTGGATGCCATCGGGAATTTTTATAGCAAATGCAGGGGAGGTATTATGAAATATATAGACAGAAAAGGCAACATCACAATAGAGGAGAACAGACAGGACAAATTTTTGCGCCATCTGTATAATGACTGGGGCGGACGTCTTTGCCTGAAGATCATAATACAGCCTTTTGTTACCAGACTGGGCGGCTGGTTTTTGAATACCAGGCTTTCTGCGAGGATGATTTCTGGATTTGTGGAGCGCAATCACATTGATCTTTCCAGCTGCACCAGACAGGAGTTTGCTTCCTATAACGACTTTTTTACCCGCAGGCTTAAAGCGGGGCAGCGGCCTGTGGCAGCGGATGACAGCGTACTGGTCAGTCCTTGTGACGGAAAGGTTACAGTAAGCCGTATTGGCAGTGATTCCAGATTTTATATAAAAGATACTCTGTATACCCTGGAACGCCTGCTGAAGAATAAAAAGCTGGCAGAGCGGTATCTTGGCGGTTATGCAGTGATCCTCAGGCTGACAGTCGATGATTATCACCATTACTGCTATGTGGCAGACGGAGAGAAATCTCCGGATGTAAAGATCCCCGGTGTTTTTCATACGGTAAATCCTGCTGCTAATGACGTATGCCAGATTTATCATGAGAATACCAGAGAGTATTGCCTGTTAAAAACAGAGCAGTTTGGAACCATTGCTATGATGGAAGTCGGAGCTATGATGGTGGGGAAAATTACCAATCTGAAACCTGGTGCCTGCGAAGTGAAAAAGGGTGAAGAAAAAGGTTATTTTGAATTCGGAGGTTCTACCATTGTCCTGCTTCTTCAGCATGGAAAGGTAAGAATGGATTCTGATCTGATTGAGAATTCTGAGAATGGATATGAAACGATTGTAAGAATGGGTGAGAGAATTGGCAAATGTAAATTACCAAAAAGAGCTTGAAAAATTAATCGAACAGCATGAGAAAGAAGGAAAGGTTCCCAGACTTTTTCTTCATGCATGCTGTGCGCCCTGCAGCAGTTATGTCCTGGAATATCTTTCCAGGTTTTTTTCTGTTACAGTATTTTTTTATAATCCCAATATTTCTCCCAAGGAGGAATATGAGAAGCGGGTGGCAGAAATCCGCAGGCTGATCAGCGAGATGGAGTTTCTTCATCCAGTCGATCTGGTGGAAGGCGCGTATAGACCAGAGGATTTTTATGCCATGGCAAAAGGGCTGGAGGATGTACCGGAGGGAGGAGAACGGTGTTTCAAATGTTATCGGCTTCGAATGGAGGCAGCAGCAAAGCTGGCGCAGGAGGGCGGATATGATTATTTTACCACCACACTTTCCATCAGTCCCTTAAAAAATGCGGGAAAGATCAATGAGATAGGCCAGGAACTTGCACAAATCTATAAAGTGGAGCATCTTCCGTCTGATTTTAAGAAAAAGAACGGATATAAGCGGTCTATAGAACTTTCCCATGAATATGAGCTGTATCGGCAGAATTATTGCGGGTGTGTGTTTTCTAAGCGGGAGAGCATAGAGCGGGAAAAACAGAAACAACAAAACGGTTTGGTGCAGTAATGTATAGCGAAAATCATAATGAAAGACTCTTTGCAATTAGCAGAAAGTGTGATAAACTGGAGCGTGTTTGAAAAAGGCTTTCTGCAAGATGTGCGTCACAATTTGTGGGAGATTTCGCTCGGATGAGGGCGCCGTAGCGGGCTACGGCAACCGAATTCGGGCGAAATCTCCCGCAAAGTGGGGCGTGCAGATTGCGGGAATGATTTTTCAAACACGCTCTAGCACTTGATTGTAGTAAAGTTAGAAAGAATTTGTAAGGTTCCTATAATACTTCAAAGTGTATTTCTGTAAAATTCTTAAGCATCTTGCTTTTGGAATAAAAATATTGAAAAATTCGTGGGACTTTGCAGGAAATGAGGGAAAATATTATGGCACAGCTTTGGGGCGGACGCTTCACTAAGGAAACCGATAAACTGGTTTATAATTTTAATGCATCCATTTCATTTGACCAGAAATTTTATGAACAGGACATCCGTGGCAGCAAGGCACATGTAAAGATGCTTGCAAAACAGGGGATTCTGACAGAGAAAGAGAGAGATCAGATATTAGAAGGACTGGAGGGAATCCTGGCAGATGTGAAAGCAGGCAGACTTGCAATCACATCAGAATATGAGGATATCCACAGCTTTGTAGAGGCAAACCTGATCGACCGTATTGGTGATCCGGGTAAGAAGCTTCACACGGGAAGAAGCCGTAATGACCAGGTTGCACTGGACATGAAGCTTTATGTGCGTGATGAGATCGATGAGATTGACCAGGAAGTAAAATCACTGCTTGAGGCTCTTCAGAAAATCATGGAAGAGAATGTGCATACGTATATGCCCGGCTTTACCCATCTCCAGAAAGCCCAGCCAGTTACGCTGGCGCATCATGTGGGAGCATATTTTGAAATGTTCCGCCGTGACAGAGGCCGTCTGTTTGATATCCGCAAGAGAATGAACACCTGTCCTCTTGGCGCGGGAGCTCTTGCAGGAACTACCTATCCGCTGGACAGAGAATACACCGCACAGCTTCTGGACTTTGATGAGCCAACCAGAAACAGCATGGACTCTGTATCTGACAGAGATTATGTGATTGAACTATTGTCTGCACTTTCTACGGTTATGATGCATCTCAGCCGTTTTTCCGAGGAGATTATTCTCTGGAATTCCAATGAGTACCGTTTTGTGGAAATTGATGATGCATACAGTACCGGAAGCAGTATTATGCCTCAGAAGAAGAACCCGGATATTGCTGAGCTGGTAAGAGGAAAAACAGGACGTGTTTATGGAGCTCTGACATCCATTCTTACTACCATGAAGGGAATTCCGCTGGCATACAATAAGGATATGCAGGAGGATAAGGAACTTACGTTTGACGCTATTGATACTGTGAAAGGTTGTCTGGCTCTTTTTACCGGCATGGTATCCACCATGCAGTTTAATAAGGCGAACATGGAAGCAAGTGCAAAGAATGGCTTTACAAATGCTACTGATGCTGCAGATTACCTGGTTAATCATGGCGTGCCTTTCCGTGATGCGCATGGAATCGTTGGACAGCTGGTTCTGAAATGTATCGACAAGGGGATTTCCCTGGATGAATTGTCCCTTGAGGAGTATAAAGAAATCAGTCCTGTGTTTGAGCAGGATATTTATGAAGCTATCAGCATGAAGACCTGTGTGGAGAAACGTATGACTCTTGGCGCTCCCGGTCCGGATGTGATGGAGCAGGTAATTGCAGGAAATAAAAAGTATCTGGAAGAGAACTGAAAAGAGGACACATCTTGTAGAATGCCTTTTTCAAATATGCTTTGGGCAGTTCGGTGGAAAGTAACGAAAGAATCTTGTTTTACAGGATTTTTTGGGTAAATGAGATAAATTTATTGCTTTAATATGATAAAATTTAAGAAAGTACTTGCATTTTCTCAGAACATGGTATAGTATGTCATAGAAATACACATGTACGCAGAGGAAAGAATGAGGAGAGAATATTATGAGTGAAAAGCTTAGAGTTGGTATTTTAGGTGCTACCGGAATGGTGGGTCAGAGATTTATTTCCCTGTTAGAGAATCATCCATGGTTTGAAGTTGTAACTGTTGCAGCAAGCCCGAGAAGTGCTGGAAAGACTTACGAGGACGCTGTAGGAGGCAGATGGAAAATGGATACTCCAATGCCGGAAGCAGTGAAAAAGCTTGTTGTTATGAATGTAAATGAGGTAGAGAAGGTTGCGTCAACTGTTGACTTTGTATTCTCTGCTGTAGATATGTCCAAGGACGAGATTAAAGCCATTGAGGAAGCATATGCCAAGACTGAGACACCAGTTGTTTCCAACAACAGCGCCCACAGATGGACACCTGATGTGCCGATGGTAATTCCGGAAATCAATCCAGAGCATTTCGAAGTTATCAAACATCAGAAAGAGCGTCTGGGAACAAAGAGAGGTTTCATCGCTGTTAAGCCAAACTGTTCTATTCAGAGCTATGCGCCTGCACTTACTGCATGGAAAGAATTTGAGCCATATGAAGTAGTTGCTACTACATATCAGGCAATTTCCGGAGCTGGAAAAACATTTAAGGACTGGCCGGAAATGGAGCATAACATCATTCCATATATTGGTGGCGAGGAAGAAAAAAGCGAGAAAGAGCCGCTTCGTATCTGGGGTAAAATTGAGGACGGCGTGATTGTTCCGGCGAAAGAGCCTGTTATCACATGTCAGTGTGTTCGTGTGCCAATCCTGAATGGTCACACTGCAGCTGCATTTGTAAAATTCAGAAAGAAACCTACGAAAGAGCAGCTTGTAAAAGCACTTGTAGAGTTCAAGGGGGTTCCCCAGGAACTGAATCTTCCAAGCGCACCGAAGCAGTTCATTCAGTATCTTGAGGAGGATAATCGTCCACAGGTTACAGAGGATGTGAACTTCGAGAACGGAATGGGCGTATCAATCGGAAGACTTCGCGAGGATACTGTTTACGACTGGAAGTTCATCGGACTTTCCCACAACACTGTAAGAGGTGCTGCAGGTGGTGCTGTTCTTTGCGCAGAGACATTGAAGGCGCAGGGATATATCCAGGCGAAATAAATTGAAGAGTGAATAAATGCAGGGAGAATGCTGCCGGATGTGGCGGCATTCTCCCTTTTTGGATAGTTGACAATCTGCACGCCCTACTTTGTGGTATATTTCACTCGAATTCGACTGTCGTAGCCCGTTACGGCGCCTTCATCCAGGCGAAATCTCCCACAAATTGTGACGTACATCCTGCAAAAGCCTTCTTCAAAAATAGTAACAGATAAACAACTAAAATAAAAAACTGACCGTTTACGATAGGGAAGATTCATGTTAAAATAGATAGCACGTTAGAAATGACAGGAGGTGAGTCCATGAGTGACAGAGAGCGAATCCGCCTTACCCAGTATTCTCATACATCTGGCTGAGCGGCGAAAGTAGGTCCGGGGACCCTTGCCCAGGTTCTGGGTAAGCTGCCGAAGTTTTATGATTCGAATTTACTGGTCGGAACGGAATCTTCCGACGATGCTGCTGTATATCGCATATCTGATGATCTGGCCATGATCCAGACTGTGGATTTTTTTACACCGATCGTGGACGATCCTTATACTTTCGGACAGATCGCAGCGGCAAATGCGTTAAGTGATGTGTATGCTATGGGTGGAGAGCCTAAGCTGGCATTGAATATTGCAGCCTTTCCTAATTGTCTTGATCCGGAGATTCTGGGCGAGATTCTGCGGGGAGGTGCAGACAAGGTAATGGAGGCTGGTGCTTCTCTTGCGGGAGGACACACGATTCAGGACGATGAGCCGAAATATGGCTTGTGCGTTACCGGATTTGTAAATCCTGCCTCAATGTGGAAAAATATTGGAGCAGAGACCGGAGATGTTCTGATCCTTACCAAGCCTCTTGGAACCGGAATTCTTTCTACTGCAGTGAAAGGAGAGATGGCATCTGAGGAAGAGACTGCCTATGCAGCTTCTGTGATGGCGACTTTGAACAGGTATGCCAGAGATAAAGTGGCAGATCTGCAGATTCATGCCTGCACGGATGTAACAGGTTTTGGTCTTGCCGGACATGCCCTGGAAATGGCGAAGGGAAGTGGGAAGACCCTTTGTATTTCTCTTGGTTCCCTGCCGATTATGAAAGGAGCACTTGACTATGCTTCTATGGGATTTATTCCTGCAGGTGCATACCGCAATCGGGAATTTGCAGGGGGAGAGTGCGAGTTTTCATGGAAGAATCACAGTGGGGAAAGCAGTGAGAATTTCTGGCTGGAAAAGACCAGGTGTGAAGCTGCGGAAAATGAAACAGGCAGAAGTGAAACCATCATAAATGAAGCAGAGCTTGCTGCCCGTGAGGATATAGTATTTGACCCGCAGACTTCCGGAGGGCTTCTCCTGAGTATAGATTCTCAGGATGCGGGCAAGGCAATTAGTCGACTGTCTTCTCTGTCGCTTCCCTGTGCTGTGATTGGACGGGTAATTAATTTACAAAAGAAACATCTCGTTTTTGTGAAATAGTTCCTAATTGATAAAAAATTATCAACTTCTATTGTGAAAAATACATCAAAGTGTTATAATTGTAAAAAACAATACGGAGGTGTTTTTTATGAACTATGAAGATGTGCAAAAACTTTCAAACGCAGCCAAAAACAAAATCGGGCTGCTGAACGGCAATTTCCTGAAGTACTTTCTTCGGGCTGTAATGGCTGGTTTCTTTATTGATGTGGCAGTTATTTACAGCAATGTTATAGGAAGTGTATTTTCAGGATCAGATCCTGCCTGGGGCAAGTTTCTTGGAGCTGTAGTGTTCTCCATTGCTGTTCTTCTGATCAGCCTGGTTGGCGGCGAGCTGTTTACCGGTAATAACATGGTAATGGCATTCGGCGCCTTCGACAAGAGTGTATCCTGGGGGGATGCAGGCAAGGTATGGCTGGTAAGCTACCTTGGCAATTTCGTTGGATGTGCAATTATGGCACTTCTTTTTGTAGGAGCAGGTGCATCCGGCTCAGCAGATTATTTCGCAGGCTTTATTAACAACAAGCTGACGATCCCTATGGGACAGATGTTCATGCGTGCAATTTTGTGTAACTTCTTCGTATGTCTTGGTGTACTCTGCGGAATTAAGCTGAAAAGTGAAACCGGTAAATTCCTTATGATCGTAATGTGTATCTCTGCATTCGTTTTCAGCGGATTTGAGCACTGCATTGCAAACATGGGAATTTTTGTAGTAAGCCTTGGTCTGGTAGATGGCCTTTCCGTTGGTCTCATGCTGAAGAGTATGCTGATCGTAACCATTGGAAATATGGTGGGAGGTGCTCTTTTACTGGCATGGCCATTAAGAAAGATGAGCGCAGATAAATAATATGTCAAAAGCTTTATACATAGCAGAGAAGCCCAGCGTGGCTCAGGAATTTGCGAAAGCTTTAAAATCTGGCGGACAAAGACGGGATGGCTATATCGAGTCTGATACCTGCGTGGTGACCTGGTGTGTGGGACATCTGGTCACCATGAGCTATCCTGAGAAATATGATATGAAATACAAAAGGTGGAGTTTAGATACCCTGCCTTTTTTGCCGCATGATTTTAAATACGAAGTGATACCTGGCGTGGAAAAACAGTTTCAGATCGTGAAAGGGCTTTTAAACAGACCTGATATTGATACCATTTATGTGTGTACCGACTCTGGGCGTGAAGGTGAATATATTTACCGCCTGGTAGCACAGATGGCGGGAGTGAAGGACAGGACGCAGAAGCGTGTGTGGATCGACTCCCAGACTGAAGAAGAGATTCTTCGGGGAATCCGTGAGGCAAAGGACATCTCAGAATATGATAACCTTGCCGCAGCCGCCTATCTTCGGGCAAAAGAAGATTATCTGATGGGAATTAATTTCTCACGTGTACTGACTTTGCGTTATGGAAACAGCGTAACCAATTATCTTGGAGGCAAATACCAGGCAATTTCCGTTGGACGGGTTATGACCTGTGTCCTTGGGATGGTAGTTCGCCGCGAGCGGGAAATCCGCGCATTTGTGAAAACACCTTTTTACAGAGTTGTGAGCAGCATTGCTCTTGAAGGAGAAAGCTTTGAAGGAGAGTGGAGAGCTGTAGAAGGCAGCCGCTATTTCCAGTCCCCTGTTTTATATAAAGAAAATGGTTTTAAGAAAAAAGAAGATGCCCAGAAGCTGATCTGTGAATTAAGTACACAGCAGCCTCTTATATGTACGGTGGAGAAGATTGAGCGAAAGAAGGAAAATAAGAATCCGCCTCTTCTGTTTAATCTGGCAGAGCTTCAGAATGTCTGTTCCAAACTGTTCAAGATCAGTCCGGATGAGACTCTTTCAATTGTGCAGGATCTTTATGAAAAGAAACTGGTCACATATCCCAGAACAGATGCCAGAGTTTTATCGACAGCTGTGGCAAAGGAGATTTATAAGAATATTTCCGGGCTTCGGAATTATCCTCAGGCCGGGGAAGCTGCGCAAGGTGCGTTAGAGCTTGGCGTATACAAAAATATCGCGAAGACACGTTACACCAATGACAAACAGATTACAGACCATTATGCTATTATTCCTACTGGCCAGGGACTTGGCGCACTAAAGGGACTTTCTCTGACGGCACAGCGGGTGTATGAGACGATTGTGAGACGATTTTTAAGCATTTTTTATCCACCGGCTGTTTATCAGAAGGTAAGCCTTGTGACGAAAATGGAGAATGAATCTTTCTTTTCTTCTTTTAAAGTTTTGCTTAGTGAAGGGTATCTGAAGATTGCTGCAAATTCTTTTGCAAAAAAGAGTATGGCAGAAGCTTCCGGAAAAACTCCCGAAAGTGAAGGAGAAGGTGAGGTTTCCTGCGACGAAGCTTTGTTAGCTGCATTGCAGAAACTGAAAAAGGGTGATATACTAAACATAAATGGTCTTGGTATCAAGGAAGGAGAGACATCTCCACCGAAACGATACAATTCCGGTTCTATGATCCTGGCAATGGAGAATGCAGGCCAGCTGATCGAGGATGAGGATCTTCGTTCACAGATCAAGGGAAGCGGAATTGGTACCAGCGCCACCAGAGCAGAGATTTTGAAGAAGCTGTTTAATATCAGATATCTGTCTCTGAATAAGAAAACCCAGGTGATCACACCTACCCTTCAGGGGGAAATGATTTATGATGTGGTAAACTGTTCTATCCGTCAGCTTCTGAACCCGGAACTGACTGCCAGCTGGGAGAAGGGACTTACCTATGTAGCAGAGGGATCTATTACAGAGCAGGAATATATGGATAAGCTGGAGCACTTTGTAAGGATTCGTACCAAACAGGTGGAGGACAGTCATTTTCAGTATGCGCTGAGGCAGTTTTTTGATGCAGCTGCGCAGTTTTATAAGAAGCCGGAGCGGGAAACTGCTATGAAAAAAAGGCAGAACACGCTCTGATACAGATTGGGGAATAAAGGAAATCATTCATTAAATTAGATTTATATGAGGAGGATGTATTATGTTAAAAGATTTTACCATCGCAAACATGCTGGATATGACCCAGACCATCGCAGGAGAGCTTTTCCAGGGGAAAACCTATCCGTGGGAAGTTCTTCCGGAGATTGGTGATTTCATTGTGAAATTGGGAAAAACATTGGATCCAGATGAATATGACTATCTGGAGGGGGATATCTGGATTGCGAAATCTGCCAAGGTTGCACCTACCGCCTGCATTAACGGACCAGCCATCATCGGCAAGAATACAGAAGTGCGCCACTGTGCATTTATCCGCGGCAAAGCTCTTGTAGGAGAGGGCTGTGTAGTGGGAAACTCCACAGAGCTTAAGAATGTAGTCCTTTTTAACAATGTGCAGGTTCCCCATTACAATTATGTAGGAGACGCTGTACTGGGTTACAAATCCCATATGGGTGCAGGTTCCATCTGCTCCAATGTAAAGTCAGACAAGAAATTGGTTGTTGTAAAAGACGGCGAGGAGAAGATTGAGACAGGACTTAAGAAGTTTGGTGCCATGCTGGCAGATCATGTAGAAGTTGGCTGTGGTTCGGTTCTGAATCCGGGAACTGTGATTGGAAGAAACACTAACATTTATCCGCTTTCTCCAGTACGTGGATGCGTTCCGGCAAACAGCATTTATAAGAATAAAGACGAGATTGTAACAAAGAATTAGACTAGAGCGTGTTTGAAAAAGGCTTTCTGCAAGATGTGCGTCACAATTTGTGGGAGATTTCGCCCGGATGAGGGCGCCGTAGCGGGCTACGGCAACCGAATTCGGGTGAAATCTCCCGCAAAGTGGGGCGTGCAGATTGCGGGAATGATTTTTCAAACAGGCTCTAGTATAATAAAATGGCTTGGCAGAAAATGAATTCTGTCAAGCCGTTTTTTCTGGACATGTCCATAAATGATTTTTATATCATAGCTGTTCTAAATTCCAAACCACATCTTGCGGATTACGGTCAGTATAGCAATATGTACCGGATAAAAAGCATAGAAGAGGTATTTTACCCATTTCCCCTGAATAAATCCCCGTTTTTCATTGTACATATTCAAAGGAATAAAAGCAAAGCAAGCCTTCCATTCATAGATCAGCCAGCAGCTTCCAATAACTGCCTGTGCAGATTTGTGCTGATGCAGCCAGTACATGATCAGGAGAAATACAAAGCCTTTATATCCGTAATCTGCTTTGAGAAAATAGGAGACTGCAAGAAGCAACAACATGCAGAAAAGCTGCATGGAAGCATTTTTTTCAAAGCGTTCGACCAGGCAGAATGCAAGATATCCCAGAAATAAGGTGAAAAAAACGTTCTGCTTATCTGGATACAGCAGAGTGCCATTTTGTGCAAAATTCCATGGAATTTCAGAAATACAGGCGAAAATCAGAAGATTTCTTCCGTATTTAAAGCGGTTGTGGGTGTGAAGAAACCCTTCCACAAGCAGGAAACAGAAAATAGGGAAAGCTGCACGCCCCACGTCACGCATTACCCGGTATAGGGAATAAGTGGTGCTGCCTATTTGAAACCAGGGCGCTATGGCTGGCGGGTAGTGACGCAGAAGGAAAGAAGCGGTATGGTCGATCAGCATAATCGCCATAGCCAGCATCTTCAGGGCACTTCCGCTTAGGATTCTCAGTTTTTCGGGCATAAAAGAAGTTGAAGTTTGCAATGACATATCTATGTAAGTCCTCCTGTTCTGAATATAGAGTATTGCTGGATACTTTTGGCTATGAAAGTTCCGGGCAGCAGCTGTGATCGGAATGTTCTTATGTAGTTTATCATGAAAATAAAATTTCTACAAGACAAGTCCAATAAATGGTACCGACAATTTTTTCGTAAATTTTGCAAAATATGACTAGACGAATGAAGAATTTTGTGAGAAAATAACACTAGGTTGTTAGGTCTTTAACAACGATTAAGTAATCAACACTGAAAGGAGTCTTAAAATGATTTACACTACTGAAGTTGAAAACATGTGCCCAGTAGCTAAGGGTGCAAAACATGAGCCAGCTCCGATCCCGGAAGAAGGCCAGTGGGTCCATGCAAAGAAAATTGAAGATATCTCTGGTTTTACACATGGTGTAGGCTGGTGTGCTCCTCAGCAGGGTGCCTGTAAACTGTCCTTAAATGTTAAGAATGGTGTAATCGAGGAAGCCCTTATTGAGACAATCGGATGCTCCGGTATGACACATTCTGCAGCTATGGCAGCAGAGGTTCTTCAGGGTAAGACAATTCTTGAAGCATTAAATACAGACCTTGTCTGTGATGCAATCAATACAGCAATGAGAGAACTGTTCCTTCAGATCGTTTACGGACGTACTCAGAGTGCTTTCTCTGATGACGGTCTTGCTGTTGGTGCAGGTCTTGAGGACCTTGGTAAAGGCCTTCGTTCCCAGGTTGGTACAATGTACGCTACCAAGGAAAAAGGAGTTCGTTACCTGGAAATGGCAGAGGGCTATGTAACAGGTATTGCTCTTGACGAAGACAACGAAGTAATCGGATATCAGTTCGTTTCTCTTGGAAAAATGACTGACTTTATCAAAAAAGGTGATGATCCTAACACTGCATGGGAGAAGGCAAAAGGTCAGTATGGCCGTGTAGCTGATGCTGTTAAGATTATTGACCCAAGAAAAGAGTAAGCCACAAGCGAAAGGAGACGAACAGAAATGGCATTATTTGAAGGATATGAGAGAAGAATTGCTCAGATCAATTCTGTATTAAATAGCTATGGAATCAGCTCTATCGAAGAAGCTGAGAAAATCACAAAAGACGCTGGTCTTGATGTATATGACCAGGTTAAGAAAATTCAGCCGATCTGCTTTGAGAATGCTGCATGGGCTTACACAGTAGGTGCTGCAATCGCGATCAAGAAAGGCTGCAAGAGAGCTGCTGACGCTGCTGCAGCTATCGGAGAAGGACTTCAGGCTTTCTGTATTCCTGGATCTGTTGCTGACCACAGAAAAGTAGGTCTTGGACATGGAAATCTTGGTAAAATGCTCCTTGAGGAAGAGACAGAGTGCTTCTGTTTCTTAGCAGGACATGAGTCTTTCGCAGCTGCTGAGGGTGCTATCGGTATCGCTGAGAAAGCAAACAAAGTACGTCAGAAACCATTACGTGTTATCCTGAACGGACTTGGAAAAGATGCTGCCCAGATCATTTCCCGTATCAACGGATTCACATTTGTTGAGACAAAATACGATTACAAAGAAGCTAAATTAAACGTAATCTATGAGAAGCCATATTCAAACGGACTTCGTGCTACTGTAAAATGCTACGGTGCAGATGATGTTCAGGAAGGTGTTGCTATCATGCATCACGAGAACGTTGGTGTTTCCATCACTGGTAACTCCACTAACCCGACTCGTTTCCAGCATCCGGTTGCAGGTACATACAAGAAAGAATGTATCGAGCAGGGTAAAAAATACTTCTCCGTTGCTTCCGGCGGTGGTACAGGACGTACTCTTCACCCAGACAACATGGCAGCAGGTCCTGCTTCCTACGGTATGACAGATACTATGGGACGTATGCACTCTGATGCACAGTTCGCTGGATCCTCTTCCGTACCGGCTCACGTTGAGATGATGGGTCTTATCGGAATGGGTAACAACCCGATGGTTGGTGCTACTGTTGCTGTAGCTGTTTCTGTAGAGGAAGCTGCTAAGGCTGGTAAGTTCTAATTATATAAATTGTAAAAGCATTGAAAGTGCCGTAAACTCCAGGGTTTACGGCACTTTTGTTACTACCGGGAATTTTTGCAAAACAGCATGAAAATACATGAAAAAATGGCGGTAACTAACAAATAACTAACAGGTAACTGACAGGCGTAACTGACAAGTAACTAACAAACCTACCACGAAAAAAGCAGCAGGACAATGCCTGCCGCCAATCATTTTGTTATCTTTTCCATTTCTCTTTTCAGATCTTCCACAGTACGGTGAGTATATATCTTTTCTGTGATATCTGCAATTTCATGTCCGACGATCATTTTCAGAATATATTCATTCATATTTGCTTCTTTGGCTTTTGTAATAAAAGTGTGTCTGGTGTCGTGGGGCTTGTGATCCATTCCCAGTCGTGCCATAACCTTCTTGAAACGTCCACGATATTTGTCGTATGTAAGATAAGTGCCCTGCTGACCGTCCGGATCATTGAAAAGATATTTACTTCTCATACTGACTGCTTGCTCGTAATTCTTACGCACCAGATCTGCAACAAGTGGATGAATTGGAACCAGACGGTTACGGCCGGCATCTGTTTTTAGTCCACCAGTGTATGTCATATTATCTAGGTCCACATCTGCAACTTTTAGAACTGCCAGCTCTTGGGGACGCCATCCGGAATAAATTCCGATCAGGACCATATCTGCGAATGGTATTTCCGGATGTTCCAAAAGGGCTGTAATTTCCTGTTCAGAAAAAGGAATGCGGACGATAGTAGGACGTTCTCTTTTAACACCATCACATAAGGCTGCATAGTTTTTATCCACAAGTTCATGCTTCATAGCCCATTTATACATAAGGTTAAACAGACTCTTCATTCGTCCCTTAGTGCTGGATCCTACGTTTGCACTATGAATGGTTCCTTCAAGATGTTCGACTCGGACATCTTTTATTCGCATATCATAAAGAGGAGTACAGTACTTGTAGGCAGCAGTGATTGTACGTATGCTGGAAGCATTGCTGAGTGTAGGGAAATATTCTTCAGACCATTTTTCGTATACTTCCGAAAAAGTTGTCTTATTAAAATTCAGATCATAAGGATTTTCATTGTATTGTACAAGAGCAGTCATTGCTTCCTGTCTGGTAGCATAATATCCGATTGCCTGTTGCTTCTGCTTTACCTTTTGTCCTTTCTCATCAAATTCCCATCCGAAGGTTTTGGCTGCTACCCATGGCCGCCGGCGCCTGCCGGATAGTTTATATACAGAACCGAACCCATTTGGAAGTTTCATAACATCACCTTTCTTCTAAAAAAGAGTATAAAAAATACACCTTTGCAGGTGTAAAGAAAAGTGCTATAATAATCTTGCTATGGAATGATTATAGCAGTTTTCTTTATACTGCAAATTATTCAACAGATCGCTCTGGTGCTGGTAACACCGGGGCGATTTTTTATATAAAGTAAAAGACACCCATGCAATATACTTGTATGAGTGCCTTTCAACCATAATCAATATGGTTCTCTCACAAGTATATTACTATAAAAGTAAAGTATCTGCAATTTTTTCTTACAAATTAGTTCATTTCAAGTTCCTTCATCAGTTCTTCCTGAGAAACAAATTCGTGACACTCAGGATTCTTGCGGATTTCGTCCAATAGCATTAGATCAATTTCATCTGGCTCTACTTCCTCAATATCATCCCAGGTCTTGGGAGCAATGATGTAGCGGCTCTGGATCATCTTCCAGAAGAATTCGGCTTCTTTATCGTTCATAAGGGATACAGCACCGATGATACGTTCCTTTGTTGCTGTCATAGTAATCACACTCCTTTATAAATCTGTCCACGGTTTCCGATAGCTTCAATTAATAAAATATTTCCATTTATATCAAAAATAATACGATAATCTCCAACACGAAGCCGGTAATCATTTCTGCCCTGTAATGCTTTGACATCACCAGCAGGAAGAAGATTGATAGCATTTATGATTCTCTTTCGTGTAGGGACATCTTGTTTCTTTAGAAATTTGAGCGCTTGCTTAGAATACTGGATTTCCAAATAAACACCTCCAATAATGTTGTAGCTATAAATTGCTATTAAAAATAATCGTTATATGCTTTTGTATAGTTACTGTGTAGTAAATTGTCTATTTTGCTGTTGAAAGAAGTTATTTTCCAAGCTGATCCAGACTTCTTTAATTTTAAGGTAAGATTTCCGTAGCTGTAATCTATTCCTGCTTTACTATGTACACAAATGCGTTCGTACATATACTTTAAAAGTTGAGATTCAGAAATGTTCGGATTTTTCAACTGGTAATAAACTGAGTTTTCAAATGCTGCTTTGAATACGTTATATCTGTTTGGATATTTGTAACTAAGCTTCACAGTGGCATTCTTTCCGCTGACTTTTATTGATTTTAGTTTGTAAGAAATACGTTTGTTATATTTCTTATAATATTGAGGCATGTAGCTATTTTCAATGAATAATTTAACACTCGAAGGTTTGGTAAAACATTTTGTTAGTTTACTTGTATTATATTGCTTCGCATATTTGAAAAAACGATCTACACTCTTTTTCACCTGTTTTTGCGCAATGGTCATTTTTTGCTTTGGAATAATTATCTTATCTTCAGTGAGACAATTTATGCAATAACGCATACGCACACCAGTTTTAAATATAGTCGGCTTTTTATCAATGTACCATTCTCCCCATACATGATTAGAAGCTGGGATGATGGTAGTTTCTTGAGTATGACAATATGAACAGGATCTATAGGCTTTTTTTTCTTCTGTACATATATTAGTAGCAGTTTTCCAATCAGACCAGGAATGAATTCCGTTGGTTGGAACATCTTCTTGTTGAGTTTTGTAACAAAAAGTACAAGTGCGGGTCTTAATGCCAGTATATGTACAGTTTGGAGCAGTTGTAATTTGCCATTCTCCCCAAGGATGATCAGAAACTGGGAGACTAATGGTTTCAATTTTGCGACATTTTTGGCAAATTTTCATTTCTGATCCTTTGGAAAGACAATCAGGCTCAATTCTATAAACTGTTTCCCAGACATGCGAACATTCTGAAGCATAAATTGGAATTACTGACAATAAGCATAGAAGAAAACCGACAATGCAAGATAGTATTAATTTCTTTTTCATAAAATCCCCCTTCCGTATATTACCAAGATAGTAATAGTATCAAACATAATTTTTGTGTAAATAATAATCTTATGAAGATATTATTAACTCAAATTATGTATGAGAAAAATGTATCTGTACGGCAGCTGTCGCAGATGACAGGAATTACGAAATCTACTCTCAATAATATTATGATTGAGAAATACTCACCTACGCTGGATAATCTGGAAAAGATAGCCAGAGTTTTGAAAGTAAGGATCTCTGATCTATACGACTCACCGTACAAATAGTAAAAAGTGTCCAGCATACTGGACAATTGCGTTTCGGTGCTAAATATTGCCCTCTGTTTATCGTATAATAAGTATAAAAGATAATGCTAAACGAACAAATGTTTGTGAAATATATTGCGCTTCAAATATAAATGGTGTATATTAAAAACAAACAAACGTTCGAATAAACGAGAACGGGGGGCATACATATGATGAAGAATGATAAAGAAGAGTACAAGGGCAAAATAATTGAGTTGGTAAACTTGATTAAAGAAGAATCCGTTCTGAGGCGGATCTACTTAATAATAATTACCATGATAGGGGCCGACCATTGAGGTTGGCTCTTTTCTTATTCTATTCCCAGGCAAGCCTTCATAAATTCTTCAATATGTTTTAGCTTTTCCGGATCAGCTTCTGCGATAGCGTTTAACATATTTCTTGCCATCTGGTTCTCAGTCCTGCTAAGTTTTCCAAGATTAATAGAGAATCGATCTTCTTCATTCACTTTCGTGAACATGTTATCGTCTCCGCCTTCACCGGTTCGAAGCCAAATTTCATTTACTTCAAATTCACGACAAATAGATTTTATATTAGCCTCAGTTAAACTATTACGACCAGTTTCGATAGCACTCATAGTGTTCTTTTTCAAACCTATTTTTTCACCGAATTTTTCAAGCGTAAGTTGACGGGTTTTCCGAACTTTTTTTACGCGTTCGCCTTGCGTCATTACTAAATCCTCCTTTCTTATGAATCCAATATAGCACCCTGGGATTGCAAAGTCAACAAAAAAGTTCATTAAATAGACAAATAAATATTGACAAAGCCTATTTAATGAACTATTATGTCTATGTAAGGAACAATGAAAGCGAGGTGAGAAGTCAAACGTTAGCAAATATAGAAAAAGAAAGAATAAAGAGAAAAATTACCCAAGGACAGTTGGCTATGAAAATTGGAGTATCTCATAAGACTTATTACAACTGGATTAATGAAGTGCGAGATATTCCAAGTAGAAAATTGCAGAGGTTAGCCAAAATACTTGATGTAACAATGGAGTATCTGTTGGAAAGTAGTACAGAAATAGAAAGGAGCAGGGAAAATGAGAAATTTGGATGAATTGGATATTGTGTTTCAGAAACTTGAAACACTTGAAGATCAGAAAAGAGAAGCGGAGATTGCGAAATTACGTTCAAAAATTACAAAGAGCTATGTAATTAACACAGTGCTTGCCGCATTGATGTACATAGCCCTTAAGAAAAGTAAATAAGTGGAGCTATCTGCGACGACGGCGCTGATTCATGGACAGATCACTTTCGACCTGGTTAGTGAAATCCGAAGAACAGATAACTTTTTCAATGGATTGGGAAAGTAGCTTTATAAAGTCTTCTTTTGAGAGGTCAGAGACTTTTTCAAAAGAAAAAGTGTTGGCAACTTCCCGAACACAATCTTCTACATGTAACATAGGAAACCTCCTTTCTATAAAGATGTAGAAAGAGTTTACCACAATAGGAAATAAATTACCATAGAAAAGAAAAATGTTGAGATATATCGACAGAAAACGAGGTGAGAGAATGAAAATTAAAACAATCCCAGAAATCAACATGACAGATAATCCTTTAGACAACATTATTAAAATGGCTCCTTATTTGGATGAAGGAAGTCAGCGAACTGTATTCGGGATGATGCTGGAAGCGGTCATGAGCATAAAAGATGATGGAAAGAAAGCTGGATAAAGAAGCAACTATACTGTATTCAAACGAAACGGAAAGCGAGGTGAGAAGATGGATGTAGATAAAAGAAATGAAGAGTTGGATGAAACAATAATCTAGACTTGCAAATGGATCCAGAAGAAACTTCAAATTTCAGACAAATCCATTAGAGATGAAAAAGTTCCGGAAATGATGAGTGCCCTGGCGGAGCTTGTGGCCGCCAGGGCAGGAGAAACTATTACTCATCCTCGCCAAGTTTAGCAACGAGAGTATTGAAAAACTTTGCAATTTCTTCTGCTGTTTTGGTTGGATCTTCATACTTGCTGAAAACATCCTGCTGAATAGCAAATTCAGTAAAAGATTTTGCATATTGATGCTTATTTGCATCTGATAAATTTCATCCATGAGGTGCTTGATATCTGCACCAAGATCATAAAGCGTATTAATTGTATTTTGATCAAGATTTGCTTCGTTGAGAGTTTCTTTATAATTTGTTTCAAACTTCCCAACGGCTGCAGTCAACTTTACTGCTAATTTGTTCATTGGCTGTTTGTCTCCTTTCTGTGTACTCAGGCATGGCGGTGCCCTGTGTTTAAAGAATAGGAGAGTAGGGAAGAAAAGTCAATACAAGAAAGAGGGGGGGAAGAAGACATGACTGATCAAAAAAACGCTGTCAGACCAAATGGCACTGACAGTGCAAGAGTTATACAAGTAATTGAAACAAAAAGTAATAGAGGGAAAGGAACACTGGATGATCTATCCAGACAGGTTGTACAGTATTGGAGCGTGGAGGGTGAACTACTAGCTGAAAAGGATCCCTGCATAAATAAGTAAGATGAAAAAGGGCGGTGAGAAGTTTCCTTTGTCATATAAAGAACTCCTTTCATAATACTGGGGCATGGCAGTGCCCTGTAAGACAAGGATAGAAAAAGTTACAAGAAAAGGCAATATAAAACAAAGGAAAGAAGTCGAGATATATCGACAGAAAGCGAGGTGAGAAGATGGAAGCAAAAAAACCAATGATATTACAGTTTAAGGAAAACGAGAAGGGCAGGAGCCGTATGTTTCTGGACGGAAAAGAACTGCATCATGTAAAAGAATATAAAATTGAGAGTTCTGCATTTGCAGGAAGAGCAGAACTCTCAATAAAGATACTGGTTCAATTTCCGGTTAACCAAGAAAATACTTCTTAGCAGCTTCTTTTGCAACTTCGAGAATAATTGGCAATGATGCACCAGAAGCTTTGGAAAGCACCTTTTTCCACACCGTATCATTACGGATGTTGGAAAGGAACTCATGACCTTTAGGCGTTAGATCACTGATATAGATATCGGATCCACACTCAAAATATTCAACACCACAAAT
Organism: Ruminococcus sp. RTP21358st1_G6_RTP21358_211008; assembly: GCF_040908885.1. Taxonomy (NCBI): domain Bacteria; kingdom Bacillati; phylum Bacillota; class Clostridia; order Eubacteriales; family Oscillospiraceae; genus Ruminococcus; species Ruminococcus sp. RTP21358st1_G6_RTP21358_211008. The sequence goes on along the minus strand of NZ_JBDGDM010000012.1, from coordinate 30,952 downwards.
GAGATCAGATTTTTGAGCCTGATTAATATGATACACGATTTCTTTATGAGTGTAATCAGCTAAAAACTTTGGAGGAGGGGAATCTTCCTGATATTCCCAAGGTGTTTCAAAGTCGCATTCTTCTTCAACAGTCAAAAGAATATCGCGGATACAATTAACGTTGAGTTTCATATACGAAATCTCCCTTCTATGTATTAGGGCATGGCAGTGCCCTGTACATAAAGAATAGGAGAAAAGAAATAAAAAGTCAATGTAATTGGAAAAGTAACAATGAAACGAGGTGAGAGGATGGAAAGAGTGCATTTCGATGAAAATGGAAATCGGCGTGATTGCATTGGTGGAAAAATCAAAAAGGAAGACCATGAAATGGACAAAATAAGAAACAATTGCCACCAATCAATAATTATTTCATTGGTAGCAATTGTAATAAGCGTAGCAGTGTTAGTGACTAACGTAATATTTGGATGACTACTGAAACAATACTAACGATTAATGCAAGAACGGATAAAACTTTCGAAAACAGAGCATCTTTGCGCAGCTGCTTTATCTCGACTTCTTTTTCCTTTAAGGAAAAAATATGGTCATTGATAAAAGTTTTTCCTTTAGGAGTAAGAAAATACCATCCGGAATTATCAGGGGGAAGTGGAGATGAGCAGATATAACCGTGTTGCATCAACTGCTTGAGAGAGTAATCAGAAGTATCTGAAAAAATCTGAAAAGCCTCAGAGGTGGTTATACAGGAATTTTGTGCGAGATAATTCAAAATAGCAATTTGTTCACGACTTAAATTTTGCAATTTGTATATTTCCTTTTTACGTACTTGGGCCTGGAAGTGCCCTGTAAGACAAGGATAGGAAAAGTTACAAGAAAAGTCAATATAAAACAAAGGAAAGAAGTCGAGGTATATCGACAGAAAGCGAGGTGAGAAAGAAATGAAATTATTTGGATTTAGAATCAATGCAGGAGAAAGCAAAGATGTCAGAGAAATAGAGAAAACGTTAGAGAACATTGAAGAAAAGAAAAATAAAATAATAGATCTTGCAGGGCAGCTTAGTACTCTGACAGAAATTAAATTCAAATATTCAGCAGATGGGAGTATTGAAAAGAAATTTGAGGTAGATGGATTTGAAATGGATAAGATCTTGGGAAATATGCGAATAGCTCAGATGCAAATTGTAGCCAGCTATAAAAGTCTGGAAGCACTTGGCATGATAGAAATTACCCCTGCTCCAAAGAACAGGGGGAAGACACTGAATGAAACTTAGAGTAAGTCAACAAAAGAATGCAGGTGTTTGAGCGTGCGTAAAAGGAAAGGAGGAAAAATGAATACAGGAAAAATATTGCCAGTTGAAGCTGCTGCAATTCTCAACACATCTCCACAGTTTATACGTGTGGCAATGCAGCAGAACAAACTGCCGATTGGGATAGCAGTTAAGATGTCCACCAAGTGGACATATAACATTTCTGGAAAGCTTCTGGCAGAATACAGCGGAAAAGATGTTGAAAAAGAGCTGGAACAGATCAGAAAAAAGAAAGTTATGTAAACTAAAGAAAAGAGCCGATGCAAGGGGTGCATCGACTCAGGTCCATATGTAATCAACCAATTACATAATATCATTGGGCCACTAAAAAGTCAAGAATACATGAAAAATCAGGGGTGAAATTCCCCTGTTTAGTACTCGATAAAGATATTAAAGTTATGAGGCAAATGGTATGGGAACACTGCGAAAAACCTGGCATTTACGGGATGAGGATATATTGTATGTGGAAGAGAACCATGACGGAAAGTATGGAGCGCCCGGAAAGAAAAGACAGCCAAAGAGAAAGTTAACACCAGAAGATATATACAGGATAAATCATTGGAACAAAATTAAAAAGGTAAGACTTCTGGCAATGGAATATTTTTCTCCTGGTGATATATGGGCCACATACACATATAAACCAGAAAATCGCCCTCCAGATATACAAACAGCTCAAAAACATTTCCGAGATGCAATGGGGAAAATAAAAAAAATATATGAGAAGGCGGGAAAGAAACTTTACTGGATCCGCAATATCGAAAGAGGGACAAAAGGAGCCTGGCACATTCATTTTATTATAAATGATATTGGAACTACAGCCAGCTTAATTGAAAGGGCGTGGCCACATGGTGGAGTTTACATAACAAGAATAAAAAAGAGCAAATGCCCGGAGGAAGATTTTGGAAGGTTGGCCGCATACCTCACTAAGGATGAAAAAACCAGAGAAGTAAAACAGGATGGAACCCTTGCAAAACCAAAAATTAAAGAAGCAAGTTACAGTCATTCAAGAAATATGCCGCTTCCAGATCCTAAGAAAAAGAAAATGGTGCGCTGGCCAAAAGACATAAAAATGAAAAAAGGTTATTACATAGCAGAATCCTTTGAAGGAATCAACCCTGTAACTGGATATAAATACCGTAGGTACACCATGATCAAGCTGGACAGGCGAATTTAAAGAGGAGAGGATTAGAACCATGAAGGTTGACATTTACCTGGAGACGGACAAACAGTGCCAGGCATGTATACAGAGAAAATATGGGTATGTGATTGAAATTATGCATCATGGACAGCTTTTAACCAGGGAAGGATTTGGAGATGGAGTAAGCACATATCATCAGTGCAATCTGCAGGCACTTGCGGAGGCACTGGCAAGATTTCATTCTTCCTGCGAGATCTGTGTACACACGAAAGACACCTTCGTGACCTCCAGAGTATTGAGAATCTCAGATCTGGCAGCAGATGCCTTTAAAGATACAAAGGGAAAAGATATCAAAAATGCAGATGAATGGAAAAAGGTGTATGAAGTAATTAACCGGTTGAAACTGAAAGTTTCTTCGTTTGCCGGAGTACATTCATATTCGCAATGGCTCCAGGAGGAGATGATAAAACGTGGAAACTAAAGAATTGTGGGGAAAAGGATGGAGTCTGCGCACAGAACAGGATCCAAGGGCAATGACATATCTTGGAACAATAACAAAAGCAGGTATGCATTTTCACTATTACAGAGATGATGATGGAGAAATCTATTTTGATAATGAACCGGAAGGTGGGAAGCCTGATTGGATGGAAAGAGCAGACAGAAAACTGAGAAATAGAGTACATAAGAAAAAATAAAAAGAAAAGAGGAAGAGTATGAGAACAATTGCAGTGATTAATTTAAAGGGTGGCGTGGCCAAGACCGTTACTACCAATAGTGTTGCCTATATTCTGGCAAGCCAGGGGAATAAAGTGCTTATCGTAGATAACGATAAGCAGGGAGATGCATCAAGAGGATTGAACTGCAGAACACAGGATGGAGAAGGAATAGACCGGATCATGACCGCAAGACACCCGGAAGACTGGATGAAAAAACTGATCAGACATACGGAATTCCATAACATGGATGTATTGCCAGCAAATATGCGTCTTTTGATGGCTAACCAGGAAGTAATGTTCGATCAGACACGACCGCAGCAGTATAGGATAAAAAATGCATTGGCATGTGTGGCTGATCAGTATGATTTCTGCATAATTGACAATGCACCGGATATCAACGTATCAACGATCAATGCTCTGACAGCCTGTGATGATGTTTTGATTCCGGTAGAAATTGATGATAACACAACGGAAGGACTTCCGGAACTGGTGGATCAGATTGGTTATACAAAAGAGGAACTGAACCCAGAATTGAAAAATTACTGGGTCTTTATCACAAAATATGACAAAAACAACCTTGCGCAGGCGCAGGGAACAGAAATGATAGAGGCAGCAGGGTATCCAATGCTTAAGACGAAGATAAGATATTCCAGAAAAGTATCAGAGAGTACTTATGCAAGAAAACCTATCCCTTTGTATTCCGCGCGCTCTTTAGCCGCAAAAGATTATGAATGCCTGGTGAAAGAGTATCTGGTGGCAGCAGGAGTTATGATGGATAAATGGACGGAAGGGAGGGAAGCCTGATGGCATTCAATCTGGCCGACATGGTAAATAATCGTAAAAAGCCAACGGAGACTGAGAATATCAGTGATACAGTGTATCGGGATGTGTTTGAACTGGAGCCGTCGAAAGATAATTTCTATTCCACAGATCCGGAGAAACTGCAGGGATTAAAGAATTCGATTCTTCTATTCGGGGTAATGCAGGACGTGCTCATCGAGGATGTGGATGGTAAAGACAGGATTATATCCGGACATTGCCGTACAATGTGCTGCAGGATGCTTGTGGAAGAAGGGCATGAAGAGTTTCGGAAGATTAACTGTAAATATACAAAAGTAAATCTGAATACAGAGAAATTCCCAGAAGATAAAGATGGAAAAGTGGAACAGCTGATCAATAAGCTGGGAATCATCCAGGCGAACCGGTTCCGTGAAAAAAGTGACTGGGAGAAAATGCAGGAGGCGCTTATCACAGAAGAGGTAATTAAGGAGCTTCGCGATCTGGTTGACCTGCAGGGGACAACCAGAAGCATGGTACAGGCAACTCTTGGAACATCGGGGACACAGTTAGAAAGATATCATGCAATCCAGAAAAAATTAAGTCAGGAGTTTATGCAAGAGTTTCAAAATGGAAACATCAATATATCTGTGGCAAGGGAACTGACAGATCTAGATGAGAAACACCAGGATGAGGCTCTGGGGTTGTACAAAAAGAATGAAACAATTACGCTACCAGAGGTTAAAGCTTTGAAAGAAAAACAGGAAGTAGGACGTCAGGTTCCTGGACAGCTGACACTTGATGAAGCAATTGGACGAAGAAGACCGCCGGAAGATGGAACGGTAATTGATGTTGACATTCAGATCGAACGATTCTTTGAAAGCTTAAAGAAATCAACAACAGAACGAATCCAAAGGCGGGATAAGAACATGTCCATTTATATGCTCAGCATTATATACAATGATGTGCGGATCAGAAATGGATATTTGAATTATCAGGGAAAATCAAATGGAATCCTGTTTAATCCTGGTAGTGGGGATGAAAAGTTGATTACATGGCAGCAGTTGGCTGAAACACTGATAGAGAAGTATGGAAAGAAACAAAAAGCGGTGAAGCTTGCACCTATGCCAGAACCACAAAAAGAATGTCCATACTATGATGCAAACGAAGTATTTCTGCCGGACATAGCAAGGATAATAAATGTATTCCTGGAAAATGCATATAAAGGCATGGGAACAGGTAATACAAGGCGTTTCAGAGTAATGGGAACGGAGTTTGCAGCAGTGCAAAGACCGAAAGAAGATGATTTCGTATTTTGCGATGAACAGGGCGAAAAAGTCTGCTACGTATCGAGAGAACGCATGGCAGCAGAATATCAAAAACGGATAGTACCGGAAGATCCTGTTATTGAAGAATCAGATATGTCCGATTCGGACAACTGCGAACGCTGCGAAAACGCAGCGGAAAACAAGAAAATAGTGGATGAAAAGCAGCAGATAATAGAACTGATACCAGAAGCTTGGCCACCGGAGCTTAAAGATATTCCGGTTCCATCAATGATTGCAATGGATGATATTCTGCAAGATGCCGAAGAAGAGTTGAAAAACTATCTTTCAGTGGCTGATCAGGGAATTCCGGGAAGAACGATATTGAAATATCAGCTCATTGCCGGTGGACTCAGAATAATCAAGAATCTGGTGAGAGATTGTCTGGACGATGAAAATAAAGATGACGGAAAGAACGTCATGGAGCAGTTGCCACTTCCGGTGATGAGAAATAATGATCAGAGGAAAGAATGGCTGAGAAATTATAAAGCTTGGGGACTTTGGTATACAGATGAACATATTGGCGTCAGGTACTACAAATATGATTTTGCAAATGGCGCAAGACTTATTGCAGAAGAATATGATCGGGATACTGTTCATAGCCAGTGGGTATCAGATAATACAGAATCATATTACATGCATTTGATCGGAGGACCTGAACCGGAAAGAAAATCAGGAATACCTAAATGGACACAGCATGGAAGATACAATAAATTCCCAAATAGTGAAAGCGAATTGGTTGAATTCTTAAAGGAAGTACAGAGGGAAAGCAAATGAACAGGGAAGAAATGAGACGTAAGGCCAGAGAACAGGAAAAATGCAGACTCCCATTGAACTTTAAGATGCAGCTTGGCCAGGTTGCAGGACTGACAGGGCAGCAGTCAATGATTCTGCAGAATTATCTGAAAGCGAGAGAGGATGAAATAACGGAGCAGGCAACGGACGCCTGCATCCGTGAAGCTCAGGAGAAACTGGAACGGGCAGAAGACTATATAACGATCACAAATATAATCATCTCTATTTACGCGATAAAGTTTTCATGGGGATTCACGAAAGCAAATAAAAAATTCCTGGATAATTGGAAATCAGCAATGGAGTATGTGAATCGCATAGGAGTGGCGAAAGCTTATGAATATGCAAAAAGAGATATGGATATTGAAGTAGAGTTTGAAGATCTGGCCAATTATAACATTTATGAAGAACTGGGGCTTAACAGAGAAAAGGTGTAAAAGATGAAGCTAAGGATACTGAAAAAGAAATATAAAAAAATGTATGGGAAGAAACCGCCAGAACAGATGAAGAAGAGAATCATCAAGTCAATGATAAGACAATCGGAATATATAAAGATCAAGGCTATAGATCAGAATGCGAAAGAGTATTGTACACGCATAGGGACTGCTGAAATTAAAAAAGTACTACTTGCGTTGATTAAAGCTGTCCGGAAAGAAATGATAGAATATGAACGGAATACGGAGAATCTTGTTAATACAACACGAATATTGGCTGAAAGGAGAAAAATACGGAAATGAAGATTAGAACACTGAGAAATCAGCTGATAGATATGACTGAAAAAGAAGTGACTACAGTTCTCACACCAACCGGCTCATATCAGATACTGGCACACACCAAAGACAAAAAGAAAGGAACTATCCTGGGAGAATATAGCACAGAGCCAAAGGCTGTTCGTGTTCTCTGTGCCATACAGGTTGCAGCTCGGCATCCAGAAAAGATCAAAATCTTTAAAATGCCATCAGATGCAGAGGTGATACTGTGAAAGAGTATAAAAACAAAATAAACGAATTAGACGCACATAAGAAAGAAATTATAATTATGATTCGGTTTCTCAGAACAAAGTGAGGTAAGCAAGATGGTAAGTAGGATAAAAGAAAGATTGCTGCAGTATAAACAGGAACTGCAGAAACAGACGATGTACAAGGAAGGATTGCCGGGAAGTTCGCTGGATATCGTAAATAGTCTTCTGGATGATCTGGAAGAGGATGAGAAAGAAAATGGGTGGATTCCGGTAAAATATCATCAGATATCAGAAAAAGAACGTGCAGAAGAATTCCTTTCAAAAGACATACAATATATGCTTGACTGCAAAATGCCAGATGACGGACAAGAAATATTGGTTACTAACGGAGAAACAACATGGCAAGATACGTGCTTCATTGATTCCAATGGATATTATCTCGACGGCGGTTATGATTGGATTGATATTATGGCCTGGATGCCACTTCCAAAGCCGTATAAGGAGGGGTAAGGAATGAGTGACGGAATGACACTTGTACAGAATGAAGACGGTTCATTTAGTGCATACGATGATACATATGATATTGTAATACACTGCGAGACAGAAGAGGAACAGAAAAAAGCTATTAAGCGTTTAAAATCTACTAACTGGATTCCGATAGACGAGAGATTACCAGACCCGGACAAACACATTCTGGTATCGTTTTTTAACTTTTCACTACCAATGATTGGAAGATATACAGTTGACGATGATGACGGCGGAACATTCAGAGTTGGTGACGAAGACGAGAGTTTTGTTGAACATGATTTGTATGTCAATGCCTGGATGCCACTTCCGAAACCGTATAAGGAAGATTAAGGAATTTGTAATAAATGGAAGGAGATGGAGTTGATTGAAATATCCAGAAGAAATGTATATTGATAGCCAGATATTTGCAGGGGATATGGATGGTTCGGAATCAAATCTGACAGAAAAAATCGTAAAAATAAGGGCTTCTCATTTATGCTGCGTATGTGAAAAACAGATACCTAAAGGCGAAAAAATGTTAAACCAAAAAGTAATAGTAGAAGGACAAGGCTGGTGCAGTTGCTATATTTGCCTACCATGTGTTGAAAATTGGTTAGAAGAATCGGGACAAGTGGAGGATGGTGAAAACGAATGAGAGAAATACTTTTTAAGGCAAAGCGAATTGAAGACGGTAAATGGATTGAGGGGTGTTTGGTAATAGATCATTCACGGTCAAACTTATTTGAATATCGAATACAACCAGTTGAATCAGGTGTTTTATACGCACCGCCTATTAATCCAGAAACCATCTGCCAGTTCACAGGTCTGACCGACAAAAACGGAAACAAAATTTGGGAGAACGATATCTGCGATCGCAAAGAAAAATATCCAGAAATTGTAAATATGAGCAATGGAGATTGGACATTAGATTATAGTTATTTGTTTGGCAAGGAACTTGGAAGTTGTTATTGTAATCTAGGTTTCTATGTCAATGAAAGAAAATGTGTTGAAGTCAAAGGGAACATTTTCGACAATCCAGAGTTGTTACAGGAGGGATATGAAAGGGAAGATAAATACCGAACGGAGTTGTGAATACACGACTCCGTTCGGATGCAAGGCAAGAGATTTCGCAAAAGAGCTGATGCTTCAAGAAATGATTGAGGGAAGTGAGCAATATAAAGAGCTATCCGATATTTGTAAGAAACAGTGTTGCTGTGAATGTAATGAATCTTGCGGATATAGATGCAATCAAGGAATGGAGAAAATAAGCAATAAGTAGAGGTGAAGAAAGAAGAGCGCGCGATTAATTGTCCAGACTATGTGAAGGAGGAAAATAATATATGAATAAAGCTATATTAATGGGACGTTTAACAAGAGATCCAGAGGTGAGATACACCCCAGGGGAAAATTCATTTGCAATTGCCAGATACACACTGGCAGTAGATAGGAAGATCAGAAAAGATGGAGATGCAACTGCAGATTTTATTAATTGTGTAGTGTTTGGAAGATCTGCCGAGTTCGTGGAGAAATACTTCCGAAAAGGATTGAAGATTACAATCGAAGGCCGTATTCAGACCGGAAGTTATACCAACCGTGATGGACAGAAAGTTTATACGACAGAGGTTGTTGTAGAAGAACAGGAATTTGCAGAAAGCAAAGGTTCTGGATCCGGCAGCAGTCAGCAGAATGTTCCACAACAATCACCAGATGTGGGACCTGATGGTTTCATGAATATCCCGGATGGAATTGAAGAGGAACTGCCATTTAGTTAATGTCCGACTCGGACGAGACGAAAGAAGGAAAAATATGAGCGGACTTAAATTTCCAAAAGAAGAAACGAAGAAAAAAAGGATGTCCCATCCGGCCAGCATTCTCGGAAGCCGAAAAGGAAGATGTTACCTGTGCAGCAGGTATGGCCAGACCGAAGAACATCACATATTTGGTGGTCCGAATCGGACTCTATCAGAGAAATATGGATTAAAAGTAGACCTGTGCCTGGAATGCCACCAGTTCGGAGCACATGCGGTACATAAAGACCAGGCGGTAATGGATGAGCTTCACAGACTGGGACAGGAAGCCTTTGAGAACCAGATTGGCAGCAGGGAACAGTTCCGGAAGATCTTCGGGAGAAACTGGCTATGACATTATATGAGATTACAGAAAACATAACAGAAGAGCCGGAAGAGGCTGTAACCATAAAGGAAGCATCCAAAAGGCTGAACCGGACAGTCGGGAGCCTGTACGGTGCCGCAGCCGAGGGAAGACTGATAAACGGCAGATACTATCTAAGAGCAGCAGACCGGACACTCAGCAGAAACAAAGACCGGAACCTGCTCCTGGAATACGATCTGGTCCGGCAGAAGCTGCTGAAGAAGTGCAGAGGATAATCAAAATGAATGTAATCGTTGCAATGGGTGTTGGCGTGCTGATCGGAGCCTTCGGTGTGATTGCCTGGCTCCTGCATGATTAAAAACAGAGGTGTAAAATGAATAAAGAAAAATACAAGGATCCCACAGCTGAATATGCGATAGCTGAAGCTGAGAAATGGGAACGGCAGCAGAAGCAGCTGGAAGAGAAGCATGGAATCAAAAGAGGGGATGTTATTCAGATCATACAAACCAGTTATGCTTCTGGTGACGGGAAGATCATCACCAAAAAGGTGAAAGCCAGGATAAAAGCATTATATCCCCATGTAGTGCAATTACAGTTACCAAACGGCATAACCAGATCCCCTACATACTGGGAACTGGAACGACTGAAAGCAGGAGGTGGTACCGATGGACAGGAGATTGCAGGAAGAAAATGAAAAGAAAAAGGAATATTTAAAATCATATCAGAGAGCAGTCAAAAGAGAGCGGGACATCCTGGAAGAAATCAAAAGATTAAGAGCTGATAAGATGTTTCCTTCCGTAGTGAATGATGGAATGCCAAAAGGCAGCAGTCAATCAGATCTGTCGGATTACATTGCAATACTGGATGAACAGATTGAAATATTGAAAAAAGAACGTTTGAACAAGGTTCAGCAATATCGTAAGATTGAGAGCCAGATCCGCAAAATGCATTCAGAAGATGAACGGAAAGTTTTGCGTTTGCGCTATATAAAAGGCTTAAAATGGGATGATGTAGCAACAGAGATGGGCTATGGATGGACACAGGTACATAGGCTGCATTCATCAGCATTGAAGAATTTTAAAATGGTATAGAATGGTATACTTGATTCGTGTTATAACTATAATAGATTCAGATGGATGAATCAAATATCAATCGGTTGCACCCTTACTTGTCAGGCACTATGGCTTGGCAGGTATATCGGAACATAGCTCAGTGGTAGAGCAGCTGGCTTATATCCAGCGTGTCGGTGGTTCGGTTCCATCTGTTCCGACTCGGTTAGTACCGCCGATATTTGGTACAATACTGACTCATACATACTTCCACAAACGTCTGGCAGGCACGGCCGGGCGTTTTTTATTGGAGAAAAAGATGATATATAAGAGATGTGGCAGGTGCGGAAAAAGAATTCCGTCCGGCAGCAGGTGTCCCTGCATGAAACAAAGAGATAAAGAACGCTATCGGATATATGATCAGAATGCCAGAAATCAGAAAAGCAAAACATTTTATGATTCAAGGGAATGGCAGCTGACAAGATCTGATATTCTCAGTGCTTGCGGGATTGATGTGTATGTCTACATGACGGAAGGAGTAATCCTGGCAGCAGATACAGTGCATCATATTATTCCGTTAAAAGAAGCATGGGATAAACGATGCGATAAGCAGAATCTGATGCCATTACATCACGATACACATTCAAAAATTGAGCAGATGTATAAAAAAGAGAGACCAGTGATGGAAAAAAAGCTTGCAAAAATGCTTGTGGATTTTTATACACAGACGGGAGGGGCGGTCTGAAAAGTTTTCAGGAAATGCCGTCGTCCCCGACTGCCCTATAGCTTGCGCAAAATTCTAAATACTCATAAAAAGTTGGCAAAGGAAGGAGGGAGGATGAATGGGAAGACCGAGGAAGCCGCTGACAGAGCAGCGGGGAAATCTTACTGTGATCACAATGCAGAACAGGGAAGCAGAAGAAGACAGTGTGACTACGGACAAAAATCAATTAAAACGTCCTCCTACCTGGCTGATTGATAATGTGGCAAAAAAAGAGTGGCGCAGGATTGTCAAGGAACTGGAAAAGATCAATCTGATCGGGAACCTGGATCGTAACAACCTGGGCGGTTACTGTAATGCTTTTGCTAATTATGTTAAGGCTACAGAGATATTGAAAGATCAGACTTATTACATTGATCGAGAGACCAGGAATGGCGTTATTGTGGTGAAAAATCCAATGGTTGATATTCAGCGCACATACGCAGAGGAAATGAGAAAATTTGCTTCCCTGTGTGGACTCACTATTGACGCCAGACTGAAAGCTGCAGCAGTGAAGTCTGATAAGACAAGGGAAGCTATCACAAACAAATTTGGCAATATATGACCATCAAAGAAGAACTGATAGATTACGCCAACCGTTGTCTGGCCGGGGAAGAAATATCAGGGAAAAAACATAAATGGGCTTGTATGCGCTTCCTTAGGGATTGCAAGAAAGAGGATGCAAAGAATGTACAGGCTAATGTATGGCCTTATCATTGGGATGAAGAGGAAGCATCAAAAATTGTAGACTGGTTTTCCATGCTCCGGCATTCTAAAGGTGACCTTGCAGGGCAGCCGATCAGCTTGACGATATGGCAGAAATTTAATCTGTGCCAACTTTACGGATGGCGCGAAGATCTTACCGGTTATAAAAGGTTCAAACAGTCTTTTATTGAGGTTGGAAGGAAAAATGCCAAGTCTCAGATGGAGGCTGGTGTAGCCCTATATGAAATATCAGTTATGGCTACGAGAAATGAAGAAAATTACGAATATTATACTGCTGGAACCAAGAGGGATCAGTCGAAGATTATTTTGAATGAAGCTAAGCTCATGCTGAATAAATCTCCACTGAAACCTCTTTTTAAAATTACCAGGGATGCTGTAATACACAGAAAAACTGGAAGCTTCATAAAGGCATTGTCGAAAGAGGATGGCCAGAATGGAGATGGAACAAATCCAGCCGGACTGATTCTTGATGAATACCATCAGCACAAGACTACAGAATTTTATGACCTTGGGCTTGGTGCAAATACCAAAGAGCCATTGCTGATGATTATTACCACTGCAGGGATGGATCTTACATATCCCTGTTACGTCCAGGAATATCAGTACTGCTCTAAGATCCTGGATCCAGATGTGGATGTGGAAAATGAGGAGTATCTGGTGGATATCTGCGAAGTGGATCCGGAGGATTACAAGGATGATATCCGAAACCTTGAAGATGAAAACATCTGGAAAAAAGCAAATCCAATTAGGATGAGCTATAAGAATGGTGCGGATAAGATCCGCACAGCCTGGAGAGTGGCCAAAGAAATACCGGAAAAGATGACGGCATTTCTCACCAAAATGTTAAATATCTGGGTTCAGGCAAAAGAAAACGGATATATGGACATGGCGAAGTGGAAGGCCTGCCAGGTTGATAAAATCCCTATTGATACTCATGGAATGAGTGTTTATGTAGGATTTGATATGTCGGCCAAAATAGACCTTACATCTGTTACATTCGTAATTCCATTTCTATCAGGCGAATTTGATCAGACTGGAAAAGAAATTGTGAAATACATACTGTATTCCCACTCTTTCATTCCGAATCGGGAGAAGTTAGCTGAAAGAAAGGCAAAAGATAAAGTGGATTATGATGCCTGGGAAAGAATGGGATTTATTACAGTGACAGATACTCCGATTGTAGACCAGAATGCAGTAATGCAATATGTGCTGGATACATGTGCAGAGAATGACTGGAACATTGAATGTCTGTGCTTTGACCCTGCCAATGCAAGTAAGCTGATGATGGATCTATCAAACGAAGGTTATACAGTGGAGGAAGTTTTCCAGAGCCATAAACACTTGAATGAAGCTACTCAGGGATTCCGTGAGCAGGTATATTGCGGAAATGTCCTGTATGAATACAATCCTGTATTGAATTTTGCAATGAGCAATGCAGTGATCAGAACCAACCAGGGACTGATTAAGATAGATAAAGATGCTACAACAAAAAGAATTGACCCTGTGGATTCTACCTTGTGTGGGTTTAAGCTGGCAATGTATCATGAATTCGGATCCAGCTATCAGGAAGGAATAGATCAATTTTTGGAAAGTGACTGGTAACAATGAGTATATTAGACAGATTAAAAAATGCATGGAATGCAATGACGCGGCCAACGGTAAACATGGATGACGATGATCTGAAAGAATGGCTGGGAATAACTGGTACTAATCCAGATGTTGAGAAAGAGGTGACATATTACACCTGCTTAAAAATGCTCAGCGAAACCATGGGAAAGGTGCCGTTAAAGTACTACCAGGAAACGCCTAAAGGCCGGATCAGGGCAGAGCCGAGCAAGATAACCAGGCTCCTGACTGTGAGACCGAACACGATAATGACGCCTACAACTCTGTGGACTACTACAGAGATGAACTGTCAGCATTATGGAAATGGCTATATCTGGATGCGTGGTACCTTTGAAAGAGAAAAATATGGAGGACATTACAAAGTTCTGGATCTATGGCCAATGCAGGCGAATTGCGTGACTGTATATATGGACGATGTTGGCGTGTTTGGAGGAAAAGGGAAGCTGTACTATCAGTACAGTGATCCAAAGACCGGTGAACAGTATTTGTTCAGATCCAGTGAGGTTATGCACTTTAAAACCTGGTATTCCTTAAATGGAATTATGGGAAAATCTGTGCGGGAAATTCTGCAGGATACCGTGGGTGGAGCATTGGAAAGTCAGAATTTTATGAATAACCTTTATCGTCAGGGACTAAGTGCAAGCATGGCATTACAGTACGTGGGTGATCTGGAAGAGAGCAAGATAAAAGCACTGCAGAAAAAATTTGCAGATAAACTGTCAGGCCCGAAAAATGCAGGAAGGGTAATACCTGTCCCAATCGGACTACAGCTTACTCCACTGAAAATGAATCTGACTGACGCACAGTTTTTCGAATTAAAAAAGTATTCCGCACTTCAGATTGCAGGAGCATTCGGTATTAAGCCGAATCAGATCAATAATTATGAAAAATCCAGTTATTCAAACAGTGAAACCCAGCAGCTGGCATTTTTGGTTGATACCGCTTTGTACAGACTAAAAATGTATGAAGAAGAGATCAATGCGAAAGTTCTGAGCTTGAAAGAAGAAGAAAATGGATTTTTTTATAAGTTTAATGAGAAGGCAATTTTGAGGACTGATACAAAGACACAGATGGAAATGTTAAAAGATGCTGTAAACAATGGAATATACAAGCCAAATGAAGCGAGGAGATATCTGGATATGCCGGATGATCCGGATGGCGATAAGCTCATTGTGAATGGAAATTATATTCCGCTTGAAAAAGTTGGAACACAGTACACCAAAGGAGGTGAGTAGAATGCCAGTATTACTGCTGAAAAACCAGAAAAAGAATGTAGGAAAATTGGAAATCTGCAATCAGACAGAAATCTCAGCAGATCTGAATATTTTTGGGGATATCGTATCTGATGACTGGGGAAAATGGTGTGATGATGATACCTGTCCTTCTGATATTTCAGATTTCCTGAAAAATCTGGAAAACATACAGGAGATTAACCTTCACATAAACAGTGGAGGTGGATCTGTATTTGCCGGAATTACCATTTATAACATGTTGAAACGCAATAATGCCAGGATTACCACCTATATTGATGGTATTGCGGCCAGTATTGCTTCTGTGATTGCATGTGCCGGTGATCGGATTGTGATTCCGGCAAATGGAACCTTTATGATTCATAAGCCTACAAATGGTTACTTTTTTACCAGTATGAATGCAGATCAGCTGAGAAAAGATGCAGATACTCTGGATATTTGCCAGAAAGCAATCCTGCAGACATATATGTCGAAGACCAAAGAAGGGGTTACAGAAGAGGAAATCAATAATCTGATCAACGAAGAGACCTGGATGGTCGGAAGTGATACTACTGATTATTTTGATTTTGAAGTGGAGGACAGTGTACAGGCAGCAGCTTGTACAAGTAATTACTTTGATGAGTATTCAAAGACCCCAAAAGCATTAAAGCAGCATGAAGAACCGGAAAATAAAACTCTGGATATTGACGCTATTGCAGATGCAGTTATGGAAAAAATCAAAGCAAAAGAGGCTAATCAGAGAAACCTGGAAAATGAAAAAATAAAGGCTGAATTATTGGGAGATCTTGACCGGTATGGTGTTTGATCTCTCTTTTTGAAAGGAGAAAAAGACGTGAATAAAGAATTATTAGACTTTCTGGAGAAGATTAACGCGAAAAAAGATGAAGTTAAGAACCTTGCCAATGAAGGAAAACTGGAAGAAGCAAAAAAAGCTAAAGATGAACTGAAAGAGCTTCAGGATAAATTTGATATTCTGAAAGACTTGGACGATGGAGCAGCCGTGCCGGAGAGTAAGGTTCCTGCAGGAACACCAAAAGATTCTACGGCAGAGTTTGCGCAGGCTGCCAGAGTAGGGTTCTACGTACAGAATTCCATGAGTGAAGGCTCAAAAGCAGATGGAGGCTATACTGTTCCAGAGGATATCCAGACCAGAATCAACAAATACAAAGAGTCCAAGTTTTCCTTAGGCCAGCTGGTCCGTAAAGAATCTGTCAAAACTGAAAAGGGTTCCAGAACATTTAAAAAGCGCTCTCAGCAGACTGGATTCACCAAAGTTGGTGAAGGCGGTAAGATTGGTGCAAAAAATACTCCACAGTTTGAGCGTATTGATTATGAAATCGGTAAATATGCAGGATATTTCCCAGTGACCAATGAGCTCCTGGCTGACAGTGATGCAAATATCGCTTCTACACTTATTGAGTGGATTGGAGATGAGGCAAGAGTAACTGAGAATAATCTAATCATGGGTCAGATTAAGACCAAAGAAGAAGTAGAATTAAACGGATTGGATGATATTAAAAAAGTTCTCAATGTTACCCTCGGATCCGCATTTAAGCAGTCTTCCAGAATCATTACCAATGATGATGGATTACAGTATTTAGATACATTAAAAGATTCTACTGGAAGATACCTTCTTGCACCGGATCCAAAAGATACCATGCAGTTGCGACTTGCGGTCGGTGGTACATTCGTACCGGTTGAGGTAATCCCAAAAGGGGATTTACCAAGCACAGTGACATATGAGCAAACGGCAGATACTGATGTAAATGCCAAAAAAACTTATTACACAAAAGTGGAAGAGGTATATACAGCAGTTGATGAGCCGAAAAAACAGGACATTGCAAATTATTATGAGGCCAGTGCGACAAAGATTCCGGTTATAATCGGAGATCTGAAGGAAGGTATCTGGTACTTTGACCGTGCAAAGACTACAATCATGACTTCCAATATTGCTTCAATCGGTGACCTTAATGCATTCGCGGAAGATCTGACTATTTATCGTGCTATCGAACGAGAAGACGTTAAGATAAGGGATAAAGAGGCATTTGTAAATGCTTATCTTCTGCAGAAATGATGGTGAATAAATGCTGGAAAAAATAAAAAAACGATGTGGAATCGCAGAAGGTATTAATGTGTATAACGATGATATCAGCGTTTACATTGAAGATGCACTGGAGGATATGAAAACTTCCGGTGTGCCTCCTGATATTCTCAAGAAGGATGCGGATGATCCAAGAGTCCTTACAGCTGTGACCTTATATGTAAAGGCATATCTTGGAAATGACCGTTCAGATACTCGAATGTATCTGGATCTGTACAGAAAAAAAGTTTTTCGCATGACACTGGAAGGAAGTGACCTGGATGTGGAATAAAAGTATTTCGTTGCCGGTAAAGAAAAAAGATCCAACGATAAATGATAATGGAATCATGATGGAGGAAACATATGAATTTATCGGTGGTATTCCGGCAGACTTCCGCGACAGTACCAGGGATGATGAGGTTCTTGCGAAACAGAATGGTTATACCGCAGACCAGGTTATTGAGATCATGGCGTGTAATTATTCTGGAGAATCATTCCTGGTGGATGAGTCTACTGGTGAAATTTATGATATAAAGCGCAGATATCAGAAAAATAAATCTATGAAGGTGCAGCTGACTTGTCAGATGCGTGAACGTGGAAAAGCGCAGGTAGGACAATGGCAAGGATGACAATAACAGGTTTTGAAGATGTTGAAGAGATGTTGAATAAGCTGGCAAATCCTTATGAAATGGCTGAAAAAGCAGTGAATAAGGCCGCCCCAATTGTAGAAAAAAACCTGAAAACACAGATCAGATCCGCAGCTAACAGAAGGGATAAATACGGAAAACCGTATTCAACAGGCGAACTGGAAGCTTCCATAGCTGCTACAAACGCAAGAGACAATAGTCTCGGAGTGTTTGCTGTGGTAAAACCAAATGGAACTGATAAAAATGGTCTTAGAAATGCTGAAAAAATGGGTTATCTGGAGTATGGTGTAAGATCACACGGCCAGGAGCCAAGACATGTACGCGCGGCAGCAGTAGCACAAAGCGAAAATGCAGTAATGCAGGTTATGGAAGAGGTAATTGGCACGGAGGTGGACAAGCTATGACAATAAATCAAAAGATAATAAAAGCGTTGAAGCCTCTTGGCATTCCGGTGACATCAGATTTCTTTGGCGGTGGAAATAGCGAGTATATTACCTTTAATTATGTGAAGGATGGTGCAGAACTATTCGCGGACGATCAGCCTATAGAGGATATATCCTCTATGCAGATTCATTATTTCCTGCCATCAACTAAGGATTACCTGGAAGCAAAAAGAAAAATTCGCAGGGCGATCCTGGAAGAGGGTGGAACGTATCCTGATGTAACCGTATTGATGGAACCTGATAATAAAACAAGACACATTGTATTCGAATGTGAATTTGAAAATGATTATGATATGGAGGAATAACACATGGCACATATTGGTATGAAAAGTCCTGTAGCAGCACGGTGGGCAGAAGGAAACAAGTACACAGAAGGTTTTGTTGTTGCAAAAGCAATCAACTTCAATGGAACCCCCAATAAAAATGATGCAGAACTTTGGGCAGATGATGGAGTAGCAGAGACTGATAAAAGTATAAAAGACATGGGGACTTCTCTTGGCATTGATGATCTGTCTCTGGAGAACCAGGCAAAATTGCTTGGTCATACATATGTAAAAGCAGTAGCAGGAGATTCAGGTCAGGAAGGAACTCCTGAGAGTATTGAAGTCGGATCAGAAGACGAAGCTCCATACTTTGGAGTTGGTTTCTATAAGCGAAGAAAGAAAAATGGAGTTACCAGTTTTACAGTAATCTGGCTGTACAAAGTCCAGCATAGTGAGCCAACAGAAAATGCTGAGACAAAAGGTGAAACTACAAACTTCCAGACTGCCACCATTGAAGGTAAAGCATACCCAGTGGAAGTTAATGGTAAGATGTCAATCGGTAAAAAACTTATTTTTGACACTGAAGCAAAAGCAAAAGATTGGTTGTACAAACAGGCAGCAATTACTGAGTAAACATTGAGGGAGATCATATGAGCGATTTAAGACCAACAGGAGCTCCGGTCGTTATCGGTGGACAGGAATATAATATCCTGTTCACCATTGGAGCAATTGAAGCAATTCAGGAATCCTGTAATAAAGCATTGGTGGAGACTATGCCGGCAATTGCGAGGGTGGCAGATTACAAAACTGATTCAGAAGACGTAAAAACATTTTATAATGTTATTGCTGCGTTTCTTACCGTAGATACAGGTAAGGAAGTAAAAACAGAAGCTATTGACGGACTTATAAAACCAGCTGAAATGAAAAAGATAGCAATTACTCTGCTGGAGGCATATGGATTTTCCATGCCGGATCCTGACAGTGACGATGAAGATCCTGAAGACGAAGAGGAAGAAAACCCAAACCAGGAGACCGGGCTATAAACGTAGCCCGGTTACTGTATGTGGGATGTAAGGTGCTCAATTATAGTGAAAAAGAGGTGCTTGAGATGACACTTCGGAAATTTTATCTGATCTATAATGAGTATCTGGATTATAACGGATTAAGAAAAAAGGACGAAGAGTTAAATTTGGACACCATTTTCTGATTTTCTTTCACAGCTCTGTTAAATGATATTGAATTTTACAGAGCTGCGGATTATAATTAAGAAAAACAGAAAGGTGGGTAGCATATGTTATTGGTAATATTGTTTGTATTGTTATTATTTGCAATACTGATAGGGGCTCTGATAAAGAAATTTGTCAAATGGGTTACATCACCAGTGGTGTATAAAACCCACATTGAAGAAGTCCCAATATCCAAGAAATAAGTATAAATAAAAATCCATGTAAAAAGAGCATCTCGGTTTGAGGTGCTCTTTTTATGTGGATTTTTTGTTGGGAGGACTAACTATGGCAGGAAAGAAAATTGGAATTGTACTTGCACTGGACGGAGAAAGACAATTTTCACAGGGCGTATCAAATGCGAAAAAAGAAAGTGCAATGCTAAATTCTGAACTGAAAAAACTCAGCACAGAATATAAGGGAAATGCCAATTCTCTTGAATTTCTGACTAAAAAGCAGGAAAACCTGTCAAAGCAGACTGAAAGTTATCAGAAAAGGGCGGAGTCTGCGAAAAAAGGATTGGAGAATGCACAGAAGGTATCGCAGAAAGCAGCACAGAGATACGAAGAACTTTCCAAGGCATTGAAAGAGGCTGAAAAAGCCCAGGAAAACATGCAGAAATCTGGAAAGGATGGTACAAAAGAGTATCAGCAGCAGTCAAAGGAAGTGGAAAGCCTGCAGAAGGCTGTTGAAAAGCAGGGCTTGGAGTGCCAGAAGTGTGAAGGAAAAGTATCGGACTGGTCTAAAAAAGTTAGTGACGCCGAGAATGATATAGAAAAAAATAACCAGGCTTTAAAACAGAATGAAAAGTATCTGCAAGAAGCACAAAATGCTACAGATAAATGTGCAAAGAGTATAAATGAGTACGGAAAAGAAACAACGACTGTGATTAGCACCACAAAAGAGTTTGGGGAAAGCTTGAAGGAAGGTTTTGGAGAAGCTTTAGCCGCAAAGGGCCTGGAACTTGCAGGAGAAGCTATTTCGGCAATTGGTGATAAGGCAAAGGAAGCAGCAGAGTATGTGGTGGAAGTCGGAAGTTCCTTTGAAGCTGGAATGAGTGAAGTGGAGGCTATCTCTGGAGCAACCGGATCAGAGCTGGAAGCACTGGAAAATAAGGCAAAGAGCCTTGGAAGTAGTACGAAATTCTCTGCAACGGAAGCAGCCAGCGCGATGACAAATATGTCCCTGGCCGGATGGTCTGTAAACCAGACTCTTTCTGGAATTGATGGCGTTCTACAGTTGGCAGCAGCTTCCAATATGGATCTGGCAGAAGCATCACAGGTTGTAACAGATAATATCAGTACTTTTAATCTGGAAGCATCGCAGTCAACCCATATAGCAGATATGATGGCATACGCGCAGGCGAACAGTTCGACTACAGCAGCAGAGCTAGGGGAGGCATACAAGAACTGTGGCGCCAACATGAATGCCGCCGGTCAGGACATTGAGACTACAACCTCTTTCCTGGAGGCTTTGGCAAACAACGGACTCCGGAGCAGTGAAGCTGGTACTTCTCTTGCTGCTATAATGAGAGATCTGACCAGCAAGATGAAAGATGGAAAGATCGCCATTGGCGATACTTCTGTAGCAGTCATGGACTCAAACGGAAATTTCCGTGATGCGACTGACATCCTGAAAGATGTAGAGTCTGCTACAGATGGAATGGGAGATGCGCAGAAGCAGGCTGCGCTCATGGCTACATTTACATCTGACTCCATTAAGGGCTTGAACATGCTCCTTAATACTGGAGCTGATCAGGTAGCTGGCTATGAAGAAAGTCTGAGAAATTGTTCTGGTGCTGCTTCAGATATGGCAGATACCATGCAGGATAATCTGCAGGGTAAATTGACAGAGCTTAGTTCTGCTACTGAGGGACTGGGAATTGCGGCGTATGATTACATTTCAGGTCCTTTGCAGGATGGTGTGGAACTGCTTACGGATATTGTATCTGGCTTAACAGACGTGATTACACCTCAAAAAGATGCAATGGAAGAAATGTACGATGAAGTTGTACAATCCTCCCAGAAAGTTGCCGATAATGTACAGGCGATTGACGATCAGTTTACCGGAACCCTGAATTCCGTGGAAAATGTAGGCGCTCTGGCTGACAGACTGGAAGAGTTAAATAATGTTGAAGATAGAACAGCTGTCCAGAAACAGGAAATGGCATCCATCGTGGACAAACTGTCACAGTCCATTCCAGAACTGGCTGGTGCTTATGATGATGAAAATGATAAACTGAGTGTAACTAATGATGAGCTGGAAAAACTGGTAGAAAACTATCAGCAAACAGCAATCCAACAGGCGGTAATTGCAGCCACACAGGATTTAATCAATGAGTCTTTAGCGGCACAGGTACAGCTGGATAAAGCACAGGAACAGAAAAAAATCACTGAAGATAGAATGGAACTCTTGGAAAAAGAGAGAGAATTAATTGTAAAGCTCCAAGAGGAAAGACAGAAGGCCAGTGTAGATCCAAGCTATCAAGTTGATATTGATTTTCCAACAGAGAAAACAAAACTTTATACAGAGGCATTGGAAAAAGGTGCAATAACACAGGATGAATTTAATTATGCTATGGAACATCTAAGCGATAGTAGCAGCGAATTGGATTCACGTTTGGATGGTATTGATGGAAGAACAGTAGCATATGGTGATGCAACTGGAATAGCAGCTACGAGCATAGCTGATTGTGCAGAGAAAATGGAAGGATATTCTCAAGCAATTGAGGAAAATCAAAAAACAATTGATAAATGCTCGGAAGAACAGGAAAGATATGCCAAAAGTGCAGAAAACATTACAAAAGTAAAAAAGGATAATACTGAATCAACAGAAGACAATACAAAGGCACAAGAAGAAAATGCTGATGCAATCCAAGCAACCGGCTTGGCAGCAGCAGGAGCTGGCACAGCCCTGGAAGGGTTCAACAAAACTATGGAACGCTCCCAGGAAGCTGCGGACGCTGCCAAGACAGCCATGCGCCAGATCCTGGATGAATACAATTCCACCATGGATTCTATCAAAGCTGATTTGCAGGATAAAATCAGTTTTGCAGATAAATTCGATGGTGGGGATGATATCACCACAGAACAGATGAACGAAAACCTGCAGTCCTGGGTGGATGGAATCCAGAACTATCAGCAGAATCTCCAGCGTCTTAAAGAAGCCACAGATGAGAGCGGACAAGCGATTTTCTCCGCCGAGTTTATCCAGGCAATCCAGGAGCAAGGAACTGATGCGGCTAATATGCTCCAGCATATGGTATGGACCTTGGACAACCAGGGAGAATACGGTGTTGAACAGCTGAAAGGTATCTCCAAGAAGTGGACTGATGCAATGGATATTTCTGAGGATACAGCAACGGTGATGGCAGCAAACAAGACCGCTTATGAGCTGGCGGTGGGAGAACTTGGCTCCACAGATTATGATTTTTCTGATCTGCGCGAGTCTATTGACAATGCCGTTGCTTCGGCTGTAGAAGGCTGGGCTGAGCTTCCGGCAGCCACACAGGAATCTCTCATGCAGACTGTCCAGATGGCGCAGGAATGCGGTGTACAGATCCCAGAGGGACTTGCAGATGGAATTGCAAGCGGTGAGATAACCCCTCAGCAGGCAATAGATCAGCTGAACGGAACTATTGAAGGAACAATCCAGGGCGTGGCAGAAATTGCCAATAAAGCGGGCATCCAGATTCCGAAAGAAATCCAGGCAGGAATTAATGCCGGTGGTACGCAGGCAGTATCAGCTATGCAGGAACTTCTGGCACTGATCCAGCAGCAGGCAGCAGATGCACAGTCTGCAGGTGAAGATGTTGGTACTGCTGTAGGAGAAGGAACCCAGAATTCAATTAAAGATCAGCAGTCTGGTGTTGAACAGGCTGGTGGCGAGATGGCGTCCGCCGGAGCGAAGGCGGCCGAAGAGAAAAAAGGCGAATATGAGAAAGCCGGAACGGTAGCCGCTCAGCAGTATCAGACTGGTATAAATTCCGGAAAAAGTGGCGCGATCAGCTCTTCCGGAACCATGGCAAGCCAGGCAGCGGCCGCAGTCCGGACCTATCAGAATAGCTTTTACACTGCTGGATACAACGCGGCTGCTGGTGTAGCGCAAGGTATATCAGCAGGCCAGTCCCAGGTCATCAGCGCTTCAATAAGAATGATCAATGCAGGTATTGCCGCAGCCAAGGCTGCAGCAGAGATTCATTCTCCATCAAAGAAATTTGAGAAAGAAGTCGGCTATCAGTTACCTGCAGGTACTGCGTCTGGTATAACTAAAAACACAAAGGTGGCAACTGCAGCCGCTGGAAAAATGTCAAAGGCTGTGTTGAAAAACGCCACCAGCTGGCTTAAGCAATACAATAAGAGCCATGAAGCTTCCCTGGACAATGAAAAATGGTACTGGCAGCAGATACGTGATACAGCTGTGAAAGGATCCACGGCCTATAAACAGGCAACCGCTCAGCTTAATAAGCTTAACAGCAGTTCCACGATCAGCAAGGCACTGAGCAGCAGTATAAAGAACAATTTTGGCGTATCCAAAGAAAAAGTTACCGGATCCGGAGATAATCAAAAGAAAACTACTAAGGATGCAGAAACTTATAATTCTGAGGTTCTCAGTGCTGCTGAAAAACGGCTGGAAAAGTACAAGACATTACATGCTGCTTCTTTAGCCCAGGAGAAAAATTACTGGACCACCGTTCGAAAGAATTTAAAGAGCGGAACTGATGCCTGGTATGAAGCAACACAAAAGATCCAGGAACTGGACACTCAGATTTACGAGGAAAAGCAGGAGAAGCAGGAAGAGGTAGCCAAAGCCAGAGAGGAAGCTGCAAAGACCCAGGCTTCAGTACAGAAATCCCTTTTGGAGACCTACCAGACCTATTATTCCATGTTCGCCAGGGCAGAGATGGAATATTGGGATATTGCCAGAAAACAGTTCACAGCCGGTACGGATGAGCGCATAGAAGCAGATAAAAAGTACCTGGAAGCCAAAGAAGATTACGAAAAAGAAAAGCTGCAGCTTGATGAAGATTACAATGATAAGCGGGAAAAGCTTGAAAAAGAACTAAATGAGACCATACAGGATCTGGAAGAAAAAAGGGACAGTGCCATAGCTGATCGGAAGAAAGACATCCTTTCCTCCATGAATAACTATGATGCCTGGGATGCTTCCGGATATACTGCAGATCGTCTGATATACAATATGAATACACAGGTTGAGGGACTGAAACTGTGGGAAACACAGTTGCAGGAACTGAGCGGAAAGGGACTTTCAGAGGGGCTGCTGCAGGAATTGAAAGATGCAGGACCAGAAGCAGCCGCCAATATTTACAGCTTGAATCAGATGACTGCAGAGCAGCTGGATGAATTTAACAAGCTTTGGGAAGAAAAGCAGGAGATAGCAGACAGGCAGGCAAAAAAAGATACACAGGCTACGCGGGATGCTATTGATCAGCAGATAAGTGACACCAGGAAAGATTATAAGAAACAGCTGGATGATCTGGCGGCTGAAAATGCTTCCGCGGTTGCAAAGCTGAATGAGGGCTTATCTACCGGTCTAAAGTCTCTGGTGGAACAGGCTGGCCAGATTGGTGAGGACATTGTAGGGAGTCTGATTGCCGGAATTCAGAAAGCAGGAACCGGCGGGACATTGCTTGATGTAAATGTATCGCCGGCTGGAAAAAATGTGTCAGCTTCTTCCGAAACCAGTGGAGCAACTGCTTCCAGCTCAGTTTCTTCCGGATCCGGCACTTCTGGAAATATATCCAAGACAGAAATTGCGCCGGCGCAAAAGAAAGAACTGGATAAAGTGACTGTGGGCGCAGCTGAGGAACCGGCAGAGATTGCAGAAGTACAGAAGCTGATAAATGCAAGCAAGGCGCATAAGAAATCCGTGTCGGATGCAGAGAAAAAGAAACATTCAGATCTGTGGCAGTACATTGTAAAAAAATACGGCAGGAGTGTGAATGATTCCACTGTAAAGAAGATAGCAGATGCCCTTAGCGTGGAAGCGGATGCAAAGCCGTCATCTAAGCAGAAGAAAGCTATACTGGCGGCAATGAAAAAGCGGGGACTTCGAACCGGAACAGAGAATATTCTGGAAGATCAGCTTGCATGGCTCTTTGAAAATAACGCCCAGGAGTATGTCCTTCGTAAATCGGATGGAGCGATCATGCAGAATATGCTTACCGGGGATAAAGTAATCAATCCACAGGGAGCAGAAAATCTCTATAATTTTGCCACAAACCCGGACCAGTTCCTGGCAGACAGATCTCTGGATGTAGGGAATGCCGGAATTGAAAAGCTTAACAGGCTGATCCGGCAGCAGTCTGAACGGCAGACGAAGCGGGCTGGAAGCTCACAGGCAGATAATGCCGATATTTTGAGCAAAATGGATTCAATGATGAGAACCATGGAAACCATGACGGAGAGCATGATAAGCACCATGAAGAACTTAAAGGTATTCATGGATAAAGACAAATTGGTCGGAGAAATCCGGGAAGACATGAATACCAAGAATGAAATGGCAGCTAAAAGACATGCAAGGGGGCGGCTGAGATGAAAATAAATGGCTGGGATATATCCGGGGCACAGGCCAGGCAGTGGAACGTGACTCCGGCTTTTTCGAATATCGAAAATGAAAGCGAATGGCAGAGGGGCAGCCCACTGCCATTTTTCGTCAACAGTTCCATCGGGTTTAAAACAATACAGATCACTTTCCTGATATATGGCGCGGATCGGAATGAAATCCTGCACAACTGCAGCACCTTGCTTTCCAAGATGATGTCCGAGTCGGTCATCCTGGAACTGGATAAGTTCGACCATAAATTTTGCGGATATATGGTAAAACATGATTTTGCTGAAAACCCACTTGGAAAACTGCGGGTAACATCCAATAGACTGAGCAGGATTACGGTTGATTTTTCGTGCTATGAATACGCTGAAAAACCGGATGGTTCTCCATATTCACAGTCTGCTTCCGGAATGTTGGAAATAGCAATAACAAACCCTGGAAATATCTGGACGCCCTGCATAGTGGAAATTACTCCGCGTGCTGCAGGTGCGTCAGCATTCACGGTTAAGGGGATTAATCGTAATCCGGATACAGGGGAGAGCCTGCCGGTTACAATCAGGAATACAACAAAGGATAAAACCGTTATCCTGGATGGTGAAACCGGAAAAATCACAGAGGCAGGAGTAAATAAATCCGCTGATGTAGACATCTGGAGCCTGCCGGTTCTTATGCCAGGAACGAACAGAATCACATTGGATAATACCTGGATGGATATCACGGTTAAATACCGTCCAAGATTTATGTAATTGCGGAAAAAATCGACAGGAATGTTGAAAAAACATAAATTTTTCAAAGAAATATGTGCGTTAAGGAGGATTTTTGAAAGTGACAAATCAGGAAATGATATTAGCATACAATGGAATTATGCAGTTCCAGAATATGGAACTAAAGAAATTTGAAGAATCCGGGAAGAAAATTCTTTCTGGAAAAATTCAGCTTGCTTTTTCAATTAATAAAAATAAAGCAGCAATTGTTCAGGCATTGCAGCCATATGAGGAAACGAAGAAATCAATCATTGAAGAGTACAGAGACACAGCCGCAGAACGGAAGGCCTGGGAGGAAGAGCAAAAAGCTGCAGAGGCAGAAAAACGACCTGTGCAGGATATAAGCATAAGTCTCCGTCCAGGTAAAAGTATGGAGGAGTATCAAAGAAAACTTAATGAGCTGGCAATCCAGGAAACCGATTTTGAGCCTAAAAAAGTGCCATTATCATTATTTGAAGGGCTGGATCTGACCAGCGCAGAGCTGGAACCGTTTATTTTTATGATTTCTGAAGATTAAAAGAAGGAGGCCCTATGCTTAAGATCTACGATACGAACCACAATGCCATAGGGCATATTGTTAAATACAAGGACTTAAAGATTGAGGGCGACGTTACTACAGGTGACCGGACGCTCTCTTTTACATACATGGCCCGTCATCATGAAATCTGTGAGGAATTCTATATTGAGACTCAGGATGATGAATATGTAGTAAAAGAAAAAGGTGTGAGTACAGATGGATTTCTTTCTTTTGTAGCAGTGCTGAACCTGGAAGAACTGGAAGCTAAACCATGGAGCTCTTTCAGCATTGCAGATTCCACAATTTCAGATGCGGCCAAGCTTGCCCTGGCTGGATCCGGCTGGACAGTGGGTGAATGCACGGTGACAAAGAAAAGAAATGCAGGTATCCTGCAAACGAACACGCTTGGAGTAATACAGAAGCTGTGCACCGCATTCATGTGTGAAGTTGTTTATGACACCAAGAAAAAGACGGTATCATTTTATGAGCAGGTTGGACAGGATAAGGGAACCTTTTTCCTTACCGGGCTCAATCTTAAAAGACTGCAGAGAAAAGGCAGTTCTTACGATTATTACACAAGAATTATTCCAATTGGACAGGACGGACTTACTGTTGAATCGGTAAATGATGGAAAGAACTATCTGGAAAATTACCAGTACACGAAAAAAGTTAAGACATACATCTGGAAGGATGAATCCTATACGGATGCTGCAGCATTGAAGGAAGATGCAGAAGCGAAACTGAAGGATCTGTCTAAGCCGGAAGTATCTTACAGCGCTGATATTATCAATCTGGCGAAACAGAAAGCTGGATACAGTGGATTCTCTTTTTCTCTGGGAGATACAATCACATTGATTGATGCCGCTACCGGGATACGTGAAAAACAGCGGATTATCAAGCTTACACAGTATCCGCAGGATCATACGAAAGATGAGTGCGAACTGGCGAATAAGCTTCCGTCTTTCGAAGAAGCCAGGGAAAAGCTCCAGGCGGCACAGGAGATTATCAATACTGTAATCAGTGATGATGGACGGTACACAGGAACGATCAATGTATCGGATATTTTGCATTTTGAAGAGGGGGTATCCGGAAGTGGTGCGGTTGGAAATCTTCAGGGACTATATAATGCTCTGAATGGAGATCTGTCTGAGTTAAAAGTATCTGTTGGACAAATTGAAACCAACTACATTAAAGCGGAAGACGCTGATTTAAAATATGCAACAATAAAAAAGCTGGAAGTGGAACAGGAAAAAGTAAAAAATCTGGATGTATTATACGGAAACATCAAGAATCTTCTTTCCGGAGCTGCCGGTATCGGAGAACTACAGAATATTCACCTCACATCACAGAATGCAGTATTGGAAGAAGCTTTAATTAAAAATGCAGTAATTCAATATGTTTCTGTGGGAGATTTACAGGCTGGAACAATCCTTACAAGCAAATTCACCATAATGGATCCAGATGGAGGACTTCTGATCAAAGGTCCCACAGCGCAGTGGAGTGACAAAAACGGAAATGTTCGTATTCAGATTGGTCAGGATGTCAGGAAGAATTTTACATTTTCTTTATTTGATGAGACTGGTACTGGTGTACTTATTGATTCAACCGGAATCAAGGAAAAAGCCATTGCTGACGGTTTGATCGTAAATAAGATGGTATCCGATGATGCAGCCATTGCCGGCACAAAGCTTGATATTCCGTCTGTGGTATCGGCAATTAATGGAAGTGATTCAACTATTAAGAGCAGCCGGATCTGGATGGATGAATCCGGACAATCTTTGAACCAGATGTATACCCGGCTGGATCAGAATATTACAGTTATTGATAAGAGCGCCTCAGAAGCCAAAAAGACAGCAGCGGCTGCAAACAGTACTGCATCTGCAGCAGCGGATACCGCACAGCAGGCGCTTTCAGTATTATCAGGTATCTCTACTCTGGATGCTCTTGGAGCTTCCCTGGATAATGATTCCCATGTGGTTCATACCAACACGGATGGATCCGGGGGAGATTACAGCGATTGCTATACAAGGATGACGGTGTATTTAGGAGATACGGATGTATCATATGATGCGGTTTTTGAAGTGACGGTATCAAAAGGAGTTTCCGGTAACTGGAATGCGAAGCTTAGAACATATTATGTAAAATCAATGTCCACGGATGATGGATATGTTGATATAGAAGCAGTGTATGGCTCCGGTGAAAGATATTTAACTACCCGGTCAGGTTTGCGACTGACTACCCGATCCGGTGCTTACCTTACTGCAATATGCGGTGGCTCACGCATCAAAAAGAGATTTTCCATCAGCAAAGCGAAAGACGGAAAGATTGGTATTAACTACAATCTGCGGGCGTCTGTTCTTGCTATCCGTAAGCAAAAAGATGGAAAAACATTAATTCCGGCAAGTGTGACTTTTTCCGCGCTGGAGTTGGATAATGGTACAGTACACAGCTATACAGGGCGGTACAAAGTGGAAGAGTCCACAGATGGAATAAATTATACCGTAAAATATCAGCCGACTGCTGATGAATTGCAGAAGGTTTATACACCTTCAAGTTCTGACATTAAAGCAATTCGCGCTACATTATACGCCGCAGGCAGCAGTACACAGGAGCTGGACAGCCAGACAGTTATTGTTCTGGCAGATGCAGAAGGTCTGAGTAGTGATATAGCCGCCGCCCAGAAGACCGCAGACCAGGCTAAGGAAGCCATTGCAACAACTCAGCAGAAAGTAACGAAGATAGAATCAAGTGTAAAAGGCTTTGAGGCATCTTTGAAGGAAACAAATTCGGAACTTCAAGGTGTAACAGACGGAACGCTTCTGTATAACATTCGGTACTTGGACAACGGAAATGACACCACGACATTGTACGCGACAATCTACCAAAAGGGAAAGGATGTAACAAAGAACTATCCGGACAAATGGTTTACCTGGAGGCGAAAGACTGAATCAGGAGAATACTATCTGGGATATGGCTATCAAATTACAGTTCAGAACAAAGATTACGAATTCGGCGGCGTTTGCGCCGGCAGATTCACAACCTACGACACATATAACCTTACAACCAAATCCGGAAAATATCTTACCACAAGATCCGGAAAACAAATAACAATATGGAGGGAAAACTAATATGGCAGATCAAGCAATAAATGCACTTTCAACCAAAACAGCTCCAGAAACCTCAGATCAGCTGCTCCTTGTTGGCGCAGGAGAACCACAGCTGATTGACTACGATAAATTGGCAGATGCGATTCTGAATAAAATTACATCAAAAAATTATGCTTTGGATGCCGGAACAATGACACTTCCGGCGGCGCTTAACGCGCTAAATGGCAAGAAGGAAAGCAATTCAGAAAATATAGATTCTGCCTCTGATCTTGCTGAAGATGTGCTTGAAAAATGCCAC
>NZ_JBDGDM010000011.1:0-89918 GCF_040908885.1 Ruminococcus sp. RTP21358st1_G6_RTP21358_211008 | reverse complement strand
CTGCCAGTCAGTAGTCTTATTGTACTCTGAGGTATTTTCAATTTTCAACATCTACGTTTTTTATTATACAGGAAGCTCCTTTCTGTAAATTGATTAGTAGTTTACACACACTTTTCCTGGTGTTTAAACAGACTTATGAGAATTCTGATAAGCATTCCATCTGCCGAAAGGAGATAAAAAGGCAGCCAATATCAATAAACTCATAAGCCTGTTTAAGCACCAGTCCGATTTGTTTTTCAAAAAATATCCCCCGGGGAAAAAATAAAGACCGGGGCGATGCGGGGAGGGGGTGCATTTTTAGCAAGCCCCCTCTATCCCTAATTATCATCGGTCCAGTCCTAATGACTTGTCTTTTATAGATTTGATTACTTTCACGTGGATGATTATGTGAATTTGTTGCACTTCAATTACTACAAAACGATAATCATTGTTGATTTGTGTTATGTTGTAACTGAATATTTATTTTTTTCTGTTCTGCCTATAAGCACGGACGGTTTTCTCTTTTTAATTTAAGTTCTTTACCTTCTTATAGATTCCTCTAAAATCATACTTGATGATTTCATCAATTGCTCTCTCAACTTCAATTCTATTTTCTTCATCAGAAAGCTGATCAGATGTTCGAGCAATTCGTCCTAAATAAGAAGTTGAATGATATCCTTTTTCCTCGTCAAACATGAACCATTCATCAAATTGTTTAAAAGGATCAAAAGGATTATCAATCGTGGTTAATGCACAATCTGCTGTCATTTAACACTCTCATCCCTTTCCATTTAAATACTTTGAAACTGTAGAAGTTGATACGCCAAGAGCATCTGCAATCTCTGAAGTTGTATAGCCAGAAGCACGCATTGCTGAAATTCTATGCTGTTTTGCTGTGCTCAAAGAATTTGTAGCTCGCGGAGTTGCTCTCTGACGAATAGTATCAATATTTGTATTATTTAGAATTTGAATAAGTTTATTCTCACTAATAGCTCCCGCCTGGATAGCCTCCCATTCTCGATCTGTAATCTCGACAGGAGTGCGATGCGCCCCCACAGAGGTTCTTGCTGAAGATAATGCCTGCTGGTTTGCTTTTTTTATCTCGGCCTTTGTCATGTCTGGATTTTCTTTCTTCTTTGCTGCCACAGTCGCATTCGCCATCACCTGTGCCTGTCTCTCCCTCGGTGCATTCGATAATGCAATGTTAAGTTTTGCAGACAATGATTTAACTTCCCCATGGTAGGTATTCTTAGCAGCGGCGGAATAGGCAATCTTACCAGTATTAATCATCTCTCTTCGAGCCTGGTTCGCCAATGATTTCATGGTATTAGCATAATCAGCATAGGCTTCCTCTTGCGGAGTACCGGAAGATAACTCACGAGCATCTTTAGCTTCTGCCATCTTGGTACTGTTTTGCATTCTGAATTTGAGTTTACCATTTTTATCGACATACTCTTCTTTTACGGTTTTGTATGATAAGGAACCATCTTCATTGATTATTGGAGAACCTTTTCTCTTGTAAACCTGAGTTTCAGATTTAGCTCTGGAAATCAACGTTGAAGCACCCTCATGATAATTGCCATCTTTATCAATGCTACCTTGATACTTTTTCTTTAACGAGGCAATACCATTATCGATCTCGCTCTGCTTGTAATCCAAAGCATGTTTCTCTGCATCAATAACGACCATGCTGTGACGGATTGCTCTGGTAAGTTCTTCTTCGGTAGCTCCTTTTAAAGTCATATCCGTAATCAAGTTAGAGACTTTCCCCATTTCGATTTGTTTATTGCCCATTTTCTTATAGGTCTTTCCATTTCTTGAATAGTACTCTATCTCTCTTGAACCAACGGTTTCAACTTTTACAGGAGAGCTTGAATCTGGACCATACGCTTCTTTAGTATCAAATCCGATCAGTCCTTTTAACTGTGGTGTTGAAGTAATTCTAACTTTGCTGGAAGTTGAATTACATGGAATTACCATAACCGTATCACCATCAAAGTCAGCCCCAGATAATCGATCAGCATTTGTTTTATTAATACCAATCGCATCCATTGGAGTATTACCAAGAACGCTCTTTCCTTCTAGTGATTTGTTGTTTACTTTCAGAATCGGAATTTCTGAAGTTCCGCCATGAGGATAGCGAATTAATGCCACTGTTTCGCCATCCTTATAGTTTGGAGCATAAACCTCATTATCTTTTAATGATGGTAGTGGCAATATTACCTGGTAACTCTGTCTCGGAAGCGATGCTGCCTTTAAATGAACGGCTGCTGCATCACAATCATCGGCAAAGGATTTAAGCAATGTTTTCTTTACTGTCGGATTGGTAAGAGAACAAATCTCATCGAACTCCGACTGCTTATCCGCTTTTGCTAACCCAAGCTGTTTTGTAATTAAACTAAGACTCTGTTTAGACAAGAACTGTGATGAAAGTGATTTACTCCATTCACCCCAATCACCTTCTTCGGCTCGCTTATTAATTACAGACAATGATTGTTTCTTTCCAGTAAGAGGATCTGTATATTTTCCATTTGGATCGTCGTAGTAGCTCTGACCGCCATGTTCTTTGATAAGCGAACCAAATGGATTATTCGGATCATCTTTGATTTTTTTCAATACATCTTTTGTCGGTGTCCCAGAGTGCTTATTGGTATTGAATATGACATCAACACCATCTGGCATATTATCAGAATATACTGCCATGCCTTTAAGATAATGGGTTCCGTCAACCATGATTCGAACCTGGGCATAATGAGAATCGCCAAGAGAAATATCTTTTACTCCTCTTCGAAGCTCAATGACCCCATCCTTATCGACACCGCCATCTTCAGCATATCGAATCTTTAATCTCTTGGAACTCAAGCTTTCCGGATATTCAAACGCTTTTCTAAAAGAATCACCATTGTCGTAAGAAATATAATTTCGCAAGGAATGGACATTCTCGAAATTATAAATATCCTTATGCTCTGTTCCTGGTGGACAAATGACTTTGATATTTGTCTGTTTTCCGGGATTAGTAGCTTGCGGGACGCCTCCGCCATAAACCGGATAACCCTCTAATTCCAGAATATAAAGAGCCTGGTTAAGTTTCTCTTTGGAAACCCCCAATTCTCTTTCTACACCAGTGCCGACATCTATCATTCCTTTTTCTTTAATTTCTTTTCGGATAATATCAGCTGTCGCTTTAGCCTGGTTCATTCTCCTTTCAGAATTCTCATTTAAAAGTGATCGAACAGATGAGTCATTGGAAAAACCCATCTTATCCGCAATTTCGTTAAGACTATAGCCTTTTTCACGAAGTCCTTTCGCCGTTGCAACCTGAAGAGAACGGCGTTCATCTTTTGCGAGGCTTATCTGAGTACGAAGCTGGGTAGTTGTCAAACCCATATTTTTAGCAATATCAGTCTCACTCGTTCCAGTCTTCTTCAGTTCCTGCACTCTGCTAAGAAAATCACCACTGTGCTGATATGGGTCATCACCAGATCCCCAAGGATAACGTCCGGAACGTCTTGGCATTCCGTAATGCATTAAAATATCTTCCAGAATCGAGTTCACGGTTTATCCCTCCTGATCTTTCAATCTCTTAATTACCTTATCAAAAGTAATAATCTTATCCATAATTGGAACGATGTCTTCAGCTGTTGGATTATGATACAGAATCTCGTTATTCTGATATAGTCTTAATTCCATCTCAATATCACCTGGTTTTACTTTATATTCCAAACAAAAAAGAGCAGCATATATTTCAAGCTGCTCCATGTGCGCTGGAATCTGTCCGGTTTTCAGATCATGAATTCTTAGTAATCCATTTCTAAATAAGATTGCATCAGCTGTTCCAAAGCAATTATCAGAATAATATAACACCTGCTCTGGTGTCATTTTGAAACCGATAGCGTCATTCACATACATGTTTAATGTTTTCTGAGACTTCGGTAGCTTCTGTCCCAATGATATACACTGGGCTGCAAAAGCATGTAACACGGTTCCTTTCTGTGTTGCAAGAAACTTTGAATAAGCCTCAGCAACTTTATCCTCACTATAATTTATCCAATGATATTTACTGGCACCAAGAAAGGCGTGCTGTCCTTCAAGATTGGAATGTTTGTTGAAGTTCATCAAGTACCTCCTCTTTATTCTCGGGATACACAAATCTTGAAAATGACATTTGATTCATGCAATCCACATAGTATTCTTGATTTGGTTGTCTCTTTGCGCCCGCTGATTTCTTGCATTCCAGAGCCGCCCATTTGTCTTTGTGAAGAACAAGTAAATCTGGAATCCCTTGAATATATGTGGGATCGTTTTTCATAACAATGCAACTAGGAAATCTTTTTTTCAGTTCCTTTATCAGATTCGCCTGGAACTTATTCTCTAGCATGAGCTAACTCCTTTCTAATTTTTACAACATAAAAAGAGAAGAAGTTTTATAAAAATACTTATTTTACCTCTTCTCTTCATAAAAGGGAATGTTTTTTTCGCGTACCAAAAGAAGACAAAAAAATAGACAGTGACACATTAAGCATCTCTGTCTACAAATATAATTTAATTTTTTTTCAAATACACATCTCCACTTTGGGAAATATAGAATTCTTTTACCTCGGAAACGGCACGCAATGTTTTACGAAGCGTTTTTCTCATTGCAGATTCCTCACCGTTATTCAACGAATCGATCAATTCACAAACATCTTTTTCGTATTGCGATTTATCAATCTTTTCAAGCCATCGACCTTTATAATCAGCTATATGTTTTTTCAAAATGCTAAAACCGCTAAGCATTCTTTTTTCACACTTATCGATATACGCTGTCATTTCCCGATCAATATACTTGATAAATTCAGTATCATAATTTTGAGAAAAATATGTTTCCAAAATAGTGCTCATTCCATATAACTGAATTGATAATTCTAAGCTCTCTTTTATCTGGAATGCATTGCCAACTAACTTCTCTATACCATCTTTTCCATTCACGGTTAAATCCAAATCGTTCATGTAAAATTCAGCATCTTTAATGGCAACTTTTTTTGCCTCTTGAAGACTTGCTATTGTAGCTACTCGTTGTTCGTCATGTGCCATAATGGATGAAAAGTTTTCATAAGCATACTTAACAAAACTCACTTCCGACAGCAGCTCAGCCTTCTTATCCCCATATAAGAATTCCAGAATTTTATCAATGTTCTGATTTATCTTCTGTAGTTCAGAATTAACCTGTGTGATAAAGTACTGTCCAGATGCAAATGCCATTGCTGAAAATGCACTAAGAAGCAACGCTTCACTTTTTAAAGAATACAAAGATGCAGTTCCACCAAATTGACCATTTTCTTTTTTCCAGAAACTCATGAATCCGCCTTGCTTTAATGACGCAAGTGTATGATTAATACCATCTGGAAATTTTGCAATATACGCATTAGCCATTGAACTAGTAGCAAACATTTCTGGTAAATGCTGAATGACATTGCTCATTTGGCACTTTTGATCATTAGTCAAACCAATCTTAATGTATCCATTGGCGAGATCATATGACGTGTTGACTGCCTCCAACTTAAAATCATTCTCCAATTCCATCAGTTGCATTATTGAATTATTCTCCGATTCGCTCATACTCTTCCTCCATCCAATGGTAAATTAAGAGCATTAAAAAAGTGCGCCCCATAGAGAGACGCACCGAAAAAATGCTTCTCCCATTGTTGCCACACAATCTCGTACCGTTCAAGGGTATAAGTAAAAGAGAGAATACACTTTTTACCGAAGCTATTCCCTTGAACGTTTTATGCGATATACGATTGTGTGGCTTATTTAGTATATCACGAATCAAAAAGAAAAGAAAGAGTAATTTAGGCAACAATAAGTTTTCCTCGTTTTCTAACATCATCATAGATCATCTGGCTTCCATCTCTGAAATAAACGATAATGCTCATATAATCATGTGGTCTAAAATCTCTTGCATTTTTCGACAAGGTTGGATATATAACTTTGAAATTGTCAAATATATCTCGC
This sequence comes from Ruminococcus sp. RTP21358st1_G6_RTP21358_211008, assembly GCF_040908885.1. Lineage (NCBI taxonomy): Bacteria > Bacillati > Bacillota > Clostridia > Eubacteriales > Oscillospiraceae > Ruminococcus > Ruminococcus sp. RTP21358st1_G6_RTP21358_211008. The sequence continues at coordinate 83,945 of NZ_JBDGDM010000011.1, read as the reverse complement.
CAGCTCACTTTTCTTTTTGCACTCATAAAAATCACTCCTTTTTCGGTTTTGGTCAAATACCCACTTTTATTGGTCATATTTATATATTATATTAATTTTTTTATCATAATAGTTTAAAGAAAAAAGTGGGAAAGTGGGCAAAAAGCCCGCAAACCCGCATAAATACTGGGTTTTTCGTGGTCAAAGTGGGGGTTTAAAAGTGGGCAGAAACCGGGCAAATGGCCAGAAATTTGACCAAAATTCCGATTTTCTGCTCCATTTTTCTTCAAATTTTTCGCTCTGGTCAAAAATAAGTGGGCTTTGGTCAAATCCTAAAACCCAAAAGTGGGCAGAAAAATGACCTGTTACTACCAGGATTTTTAACCTAGATTAGACGAAATTCTATCCTAGATTAGAAATATTCGTCACTTTTTACCTCCAAATTCTACCAGTTTTCTTGTCTTTCACAATGATTCTTTCTTCGATATGGAACCCGGAAAGCTCACAAATAGTGAAGATCGCATCGAGAAGTTTATGAAATCTTTCATCCCCATCCTTCTCAATATTCTTCAAAGCATTGTAAACAGTTGGATCAGAATACCCTTCACTGTTCTTTCTCATATCGTCATTTACCATTGATCTGTCCCTCCCTGAATTTTACTCCCCCATATTTCCAGAGGTCTTCTTTTAACTCATCCAAATCCAGTTCGCCGTCCTGCCATTTCTCATAATACTCAATCAAAAGATCGGCAAACTTAGGAATCTTTTGCGGGTATGATTTTTTCCAAAAATGGTCCATGAGAACCTCTAAGGGTAAGGTCAGCAACAGAGTAAGCGCTGTATTTACAGCTTCATCGGTAGCTTCTTTCTTGACACGTACAAGTTCATTCCCGATTTTCTCACGAACCATTGCATCTAATTGCTCTTTTGTGAGATTGTATGTAACTGTTTTGGATTTTTGTTCTGACTTCTGTTCTCTTCTTCGTTCGGCTCTTCCCATAACCGTTACCTCACAAAACGATCCAGTTTCGTTTAGCAAAGAACAGATATCCGCCGACAATTAAAGTAAATAAAAAGAACGTTGCATCCCACTCGACCGGGACTAACAACGCTCCAATAAGAATCATAATGATTGCAAATATCTTATTCAAAATTAACTCTTCTCTCCACATGTTATTTTTCTCCTCTCACAGCTAAATTATTTATTCAATTTTGTTTTGATGAATCGGTAAATAAATGTGCATGTTTTCGGATCTTCGGATTCTAACTCTTTTAATTGTTCATTCAGATCGTCGGGTTCCATGCTGAAGACAAGTAAATCATATAATTTACGAACGATTTTGATTTCCTCCTCCGTTTCTTCAACAAAACAGTCATAGCCGAAAATATTTCGAACGTCCAATACAAAACTTAATATTCCGTCAACACTTTTCTGCAATATCTCCAACTCTTCGTGTGTTGCGACTTTTACCCTTTTCATTTCCATATATTATTTTTCTCCTTTTCTGACGAACCAAATTCACTTAATTCCACGCCCATATGAATGCCAGCAATGTGGCAATAATATGCCCAATAATCCAAAACTTGTACATAAGATATACGAAATTCCATCCGTTATTATCTGGATGTTTTTTATAATAATTGACTCCCGATGGCATTGCCCACCATATAGAAACATATAAGACGACGCCAATCATGATCGAGATAATTTTTAAACACCACTTTAAATCGTTCATAATAGTTCCTTTCTATTAAAATATCTTCGCCAATATGTAAATAACGAAGATTATTAAAATACATAAAATCTCATCCATTTTCTACCTCATTTCCGCCATAACGACTCCAATATAATAAAAACACCACATGCCGAGTAAGCACATGGTTAGATAATAGAATATAATGCACAATGTATCGTTCAAACCTGGTAAAATAAATTGCAGCAGCATCCAGAAGATTGTCATAATTAATACTATAAACACCGTTACCGTCATTCCAATTCCTCTTTGTCTTTCTCGCATGCGAACGCACCACCATACACAGTCATTAGTACTAAAATTACCCAATACTGCCAGGTCTCACCACCATATCCCATTTTAATTAAAATTATAGCAACCGCACAAATCGCTGCAAATTCAATTATTTTTGCAATAATATATTTCATATATCAGTCCTCCTTACTTCCAGTCTTAATCTTATCAGCTGGTATCGCTCGTCTTGCGTCAGCCTCCATCTCTGCTATTGTTATTAACTGATCTGGACACATTTTAGCGTATTCAGCAGTGCCATGTACTTCCCAAGGATCTGGAATTTCACGGACTTTTATGATTTCCTTCCAGACTTCTTCTTTTATCGCCTCACGAGAGTCTACGGTAATCAACTCACTATACGGAAGGCTCTCGATCCACTTACAAACCTCTCGCCATTCATCCAACTTGTGATTTTTTCGCTGTCTGTAAATATTAGCCAGCACCTCATAATTCAACATAACATTGCGAGTCTGGTTATAGCTACTCGGAAGAAGCTGGATCATCTGCCACCAATATGTTTTGTCTCTGGTTTTTAAATATAACTCACGAAACATATTTAGGTTTTTGATCGTGGTTTCCATCATATCCTTAGCAGAATATATGCGGGTTGGAATAGATTCATCAGAAATAAGATGCTCTGTAGAGAAATCCTCCAAAGTAAACTCTTTCTCAGCAATCTTATGCATCGTACTACAGGAGTTCGCAACAGTACCAACCTTATATGTATCAAATTCTTTCCCATTAATGGACTATCTTTTACTCACTATTTTAGTGAGGACACCATTTCGGTTTTCATGGGCTTCGTTTCCTAAAACCCAGCTACGTATCAATAGTAGCCCTACTCCCCCGCCCAGAAGGCATAGGGGATAGCCTCTACAGGTTCATTTCAAAAATACAAAAGAGAAAGCCCTAGTATATTTCAACTAAGGCTTTAATCTTATTTAGTAATATCATATCCTCTTCTCGTATACATATCAACGATCTTCATCATATGCTTCTTATTGAATTCTTCTGCTTGCTCATCGCTTTTTAAACCTAAAGCGTGTAAAGCGTTATGAATATCAATCAAGTTTGCATGGTAATGAGTCGCCATCTTAAGTACTATCTTTTCTATGGACATAATAATCACTCTCCTTTCATTAAAGTAGCTGTATTTTTCGCGAAAAAAAGAAAATATCGAGCGCGTAAGCCGTCCTTTCGCTCAGTCACAGATTCGCAAACAAAGCCTTTATCATTCCCAATTCATTACTGAATCGTAGCACTATTTTGTATATAGGCGTTGGACCCTCACGGCATCCACAATCTGCACCTTTTTCTTTCATAATACAATGCGTATTTTTCGCGAAATATATTTTTGAAATGTTTCCCACGGGATTCCAATGGGTGGTTCCCCGTTAGCCACGCTGAAATATAAAAAGAGAAAGGGTAAGGTCCTACTTACCGTCTATCCCACTAGGTCTTACGCAATTCGTCACCGAACACGCCTGGTCTTTCTCTCATAATACAATACATATTTTTCGCGTGACCCCTGCTGATAAACAGGTAAAGTGTTTCATTGGCAGAAAGAACTACCAATACAACGGCGCTGTAATTCTCACATACACGGGCATCATTCTCATATATTTACGATGCTCCGTACCGGCGTTGGATAAGCGCTGCATGAGCGAGTGATCATTTTCGCCAATGTATAAATTTTCCCATTCCATACCGCATGGATCGTATGGAAGATTATAACATTCTTCGCATTTATCTCCATTTTTACAACCTATCCAACTATCACTCTTCTCCCATGAATTCATAGGATTTCTCATTCCCTCGATAATAAACTCCATCTGCTCTGGACTCGCCAGAACCACATTTTCTAATTTAATCATTTTTCTTCTCCTTTCTGGAAACATAATATTCCGCACTAGATGGTGCTAACGTGATAGATATAGACACCAATTCAGCGGAGTCAATAACTTTTATACCGTATTCCATATGACTTTTAACCGCACGATAATATCCACCGCATCCAACCTTATCGTCCTTAAGTACCCCTAAGACATCATCAATTCCTGCCAAAAGACCTTCTTCATCTTTAATAACTTCCGCAATACCAATGGGATGTGACTTATCAAAATTGAAGAGCACAAAGACTTTGCTTGGGATTTTAATAGTTGCTGATTTTGGAAATTGAACACCATTTTTATCAATAATATTATATTTTAGAAACCTCCCAGATAACTGAATCATTCGATAAACACCCCCAGAACCGCATTTTCTAATTTAATCATTTCTTTTTGTTTCTCCTTTCTGGTCGGGAATTTTTGCAGTAAGCAAGTCTACAATGTCCGTCCGTTCCATTTCCCATGAAATCTTTTGTGGCTGGATTCCAATGACGACATTTTAAACACTTTCCGCTTGGTTGAAATAAGTTGGCAGCGATTCCAATATTACTCATGCTTCTTCCACCTCTCCAAATATTTGTTCATACATTTCTAAATCGTATCGAATCAGAATGTTCTCAACCTCTTTTTCGCATAATGCTTTTCCATAGGTAGTATAATCAGATTTATACGTTAAGAGCCAATTACCTTTGCTGCTTCTCCACAGTCGCACATCTCTTCCACGATAGCGCATTGGTGTACCTAATAGTTCTCCTTTATACCAATATTCACATTCATCAGAGATAAGCTCCATCTTATCCGTATCATACTTTAAGTTGTTTATTACAAATATCATATGATTGAATCCTCCTCATACTCGATTTCTACGCCTTCTATATCGGTTTCATAGTTGTGATAAGCTATGGTTTTCATTATTTCCACGTAATCGTCGTTATTCAATCCCATCGGACAATTCTCCAAAATATCGACCAGATTCTTAATAACATCTGAATCAGCACGAGATACCGTGATTTTGTAAGTAGTTTCACCAATCATTTTTGCAACCTTACCTCTTCCCAAATAGTACTTTAATAATTCCTACGATCAGCCAGTATGGACTAGCTATCATGGCACACATCATAGCTATGGCTGTTTCCAAAAGAGGTCTGTCATTTACAAGCACTTTTATTTTGTCAGTAGAAAGAGCATACAAGCAAAATATCGCGCCAACAAGAACCCATAAAAATATAAAAATCTTAAAGCCGTACATCATAATCTCCTTTCAAAAGAACATACATTATAAATATTTGTGTCTTGCATCACAAAGCATCCGCTGCCGTTTGTACGGATCAGATTCGTCCTCAATATTCCGAACAACTTCTTTGGGATAACAAAGCTCTTTAGCAGCCGTTACATCATTTCTCCATCTCGCTACTGCACTCTCTGGTCTTTCTCCCCAGTTTCCTACAAACTCGACCATAGGCTTCTCCTTCCTCTATGAATAGTCAGACTCATAAAAACATTTTTAGATACAGGAGTAAGTCCACAATTAAAAGAAGGCTGCACCGCCATTTTTTCATTACAACCGTCTATTAACCTGGATCTATTTACTCCCTCAGATTTCCAAATAGGTGCACCATAAACCGCATTTTCATCTAACGCATTATGTTTTGTTTTTCTCATAATATTTGACCCATTTCCGCCACTTTCATACGACCTTCAATTATGGTGGTACCACAATTAGGATTATCAATATGTTCGAATTTGATATACGGCAATAAATTACCTGCAAATTCCCGGGCAATATATTCCATTAGGTCTTTCTCCGGAATCTCATGTCTCATAAAAATAGGAATTTCCCTTCGAACCACTATAGTTGTCAATTTACACCCCACTTCTTTATATACAACATGAACGGTTCTCGTTTTTAATCGTTCGTTTTCTTGCTTCAGCTTTTTACATTTCTGTCTAAGATTCATACCATTTTTCTCCTTTCAAATAATGCGGGCGGTGGACTATGCCGCGTCGTCCGGGGTGCTAACTCTCGTGTTACATTCATTCCGCTTAGGTAGTTTTTCGTACCTGGAAGTCGTCACTGTGACCTAAACCGCATTATTAAATATCATTCTTTTGTTTCTTCTTTAAATATTGGCTTCACAAAATATCCTCCACCAAAATCGCTAAAACGAATATCCAATCCCTTCAGACCTTCGTTTCTGGCATATGCAGCAATTAAGCCCATGCACAATTCAAAAGTCTTATTTTCAATAACTAATCCAGCATGAATTTTGACCTCTATGCAATCCTTAACGTTATCAATCTCCATCTGAATCCTCCTCATAAGGAATCTGCTCAACGTCTCCGCCCTGCACAGTTACTGACTGCATGAGTTTTCCAGTTTCTTCATCAAAGTAGATATTATCCAGAGCATGATCCCATTCTTCAAATTGCTCTGCGATATTTCGTCCTTTGGATTTTCTCATGTTAATGAGTTCATCGTGAACGATTCGTCTCCAAGCTCTCGCGATTTCCATACGACTCTGGGAAAGAATATTGTACAGCCCATTCTCAGTTACAAAATTGACGGATCTCCGCTGACCTGCTACTACCATTGGTAGTTTCAGCTTTTCGTCGTCTTCGCACATCTCAAGCATTTTCCATTCGTTACCAGAACTGTATTCGATAACATGACTGATGTCCTTAGCCTTAAATAACGGAGCATCAAGATCTCCATACACGTTAAGAAGCTTTCCACCGAAAGATATTGTTCCTGCAATTTCAATATTTTTACTCATTTGAGATTCCCCTTTTCTCTATATAATTTCACATCAATAGCCTTCTGAATTTCTTCCGGGCTGATATTAAAAATGGACTCAAGGAAATTCAGACAAATATAAGCATCTGCCATCTCTTCCAAGAGTCCATATTGATCATGATAACCACGAATTTCTTTGCTTACCTGCTGTTGCAATTCCGCAAATTCTTCCATAGCAATGGTACACTTCAGTTTCCATGGATCTTTCTCAACACTCCGTCTCAATATGCGCCGACGTTCTTTATCAGAAAGTTCCAAGTTACTATTCATTCCTTTAATAAAGTTGTATCGTTTCATCTTGTCCCTCCCTGCACAAAGAGAAGCGTAAAGATTCCAAGAAGAACGCCAATGATAAACCCGATAACAAAATTAAGCATTGTTCTCACCTGCTTTCTCAAGTCGGGCTTTAGCTGCCTCTTTTCTTTTTAGGTACTCGTCTCGATCAATCTCAGCAAATCCTACCGGTGCATCTTTGAAATATCGGTTGGTTTCAACTTTTTCACCCTTAGGGGTTACTACATATAAAATACCAACCGTATCGAAGTCGCCATTCTTCGGATCTACCAGGAAATCTTCTGTATACACACGATATGCGTCGATCAAAGGCATATAAGGCATCTTAATAGGGAAGAGTTCGCTCATCGCAGTATCAATTAAGCCGCTGTGATAGCTATAATGCGGATTGGCAATATTGACTCCATGAAAACGATCCACGTCTGTATACTTAACAGTTCCGTCTGGTTTAACATCCTTGAACAGAGAGCTCATTCTCTTGCACTGGTAATGTTTAGAAGCATCCTTTCTGCCGTGTACTTCATTCCACACATCTTCAGTATCTTCGATTGGTGTAAGAGGCTTACCAGTAATCATTCGATTGAGAATAGCTTTAGTAAACATAATACTCGCTCCAGAATGTCCATCTTTGCAAAGGGTTTTAAATGCTTTCAGTGCGCTTTCATAGCTGGCACAACCATAATCGAATTCGTCCCCTTTACGATGGCAAGCAATCTTTACCTCATTTTCAGCCCATAACTCCATTTTTGATTTTTCTCTCTTAATTTTGCTCATTTTCGTAATCTCCTTTCTTTTTATTCAAGCCATTCATTGTCGAGATAATAAAAACCGTAGACACATGCTCCGATTAAAATTATCCAGAAAATCCAGAATAACCATAACGCAAAATCGGATTCTAAGTGATCTACGGTCTCATCAATCGTCATATTCTCATAGAATGGTGAATTATTTTTTATTGTTTTATTTTTTAATTCTGTAAATATCGTCCCAGTGTACTTCAAACCAACTCCATAGTATTTGAAACGTACATGGGAAGATTCCTTTAATGTGTCAATATAATCGTCGTCCGGTAATTGAATCTTCTTACTTGAGAATATATGTTTCAAGTAAGATACCTCTTTGCAAGTCTTATCCTCACTCCTGACATAATCCCATGACCAATAAACTTCCGCCGTATAATATGTGTGGGATTTTCCATTCACAGTCCTTGTGTGAGCTACCTTACGAGTATGTCTCGTGTAATGCTCTTCAACCTTTCTCACATACATATACTTTCCACCAATCTCCGGATAAGTAACAGTGTCAACAGCTTCCAAATCACCATAGATAAATGCGTTTCCAATATCAGTCCGCATACCATATTCAAACAGATCTTGTTCTTTAATCTTTACCGCTTTGTTATACTTTTCGTTTTTATCCATCAAATGGTCTGAGATTTTGCCGGAAATTATAAAGCCAATGAGTAACAGAACTGCAATGATAGATATACTTACTAAGATCTCTCTTTTTGTGATTTCAAAGTCTCCGAAATCAAATCTGTTCCATTTCTTCATAAGCTTATTCCCCGAACAAATTCTGTGGAGCATCAACTGGAGCATCGTAATTCAAATATGTATACTCCTGAACCTCATAGCCGAGAATATCTAAAAAGATTCGTGTAGGGAATTTTCTTACATAACGTCTGTATACCTTTATCTGTTTGTTGTAGTTACTGCGATATTCCGCAATTAGATTTTCTGTAATAGAAAGTTCATTCATCAATTCCTTATAATTTTCATTAGATTTTAATTCCGGATAAGCCTCGCTTACAGCTGCAATCGCAGTGGTAACATTTTCGATATCTCCGGTTGAACCTCGTCCTTCTACGATAGCAGTAAGTGTATCAGCTTCGTGTTTATCGTACTGCTTTACACAATCTACAAGGTTATAAACCAGATCCACACGTCTTTTTTCCTGAACTTTTATGTCTGAATCAGCTGTATTCACCTGCTCCTCCAGTGAAAAAGCTTTATTCTGCGAGCTCTGCACTCCGAATACGCCTAACATGACAACCGCAAGAATTCCTGCAACAATAATAAGAATTAACTTCCAACTTGATTTTTTCATTTCAATTTTCCTCCAATTAAATAAAAACCCACAAGCCAGTTAAGACTCATGGGTCAGTTTATAAATTTATTGACTTTTTCTTTGTTACGCTATATACTGTATTCCACAAAAATATATGGAAGGAGGGATTAGCATGGATAAAGATTTATATCATCCGTATATGAACGAAAACGGTAAAATGGTTCATGGTCTACCCCAATACCTCAATTGACTCGATTTCATCTTCATTGAAGCCGATACACAATCCAGGTCTCTGTGGACAATCTTCAATGTCGATTGCTGCGATTCCCTCTGGTTCGTTGTCGTCTGGAAATATATAATCCGAAACAATTCCTTCAAATTCTTCTCCATCTGTGCAAATTATTTTAACTCTTTTTCCTTCAAGACTCTGACTAAGCATTATTTTTCTCCTTTCTTCTTGCTGGATAAACGTGCGTTCCCGTTTTAGAATATACGATCATAGCTGTGTTAGATACAACTTCGTTTCCGCTTTCATCAACGTACGTACCAATATCATGATCGGCAGTAATACGTTCTCGATGATTCCAGTGTCCGTTGCGATCTAATCTTGATTCGCCTTTACCTCCATACTTATCAACCAGCTTCTGAGCATATTCTACATCGCCATCAAGATAGCTTCTTCCTGGTAAATGGTCTGATTTGGTATGACGCTTTTGTTTATCTTTATTGACTGTCTTGGATACTTCCCCAGAATGAATTGCTTCTTCTACAAGATTATCATGTCTGCGAACTTTTGCAACCTTTTTATTTTCTTCTATCGGATATGGTGGACCATTTCTAACACCCCATTTCATACCTTTGACTCCACTATGCTGAATTTCCGCATTGCTATCCTCGTCCAGCTTAGCCTTGATCTTACTGAGAATATCTTCTACAGTTTTCCTTGTGTCGGGAGCAAGCTTCATATACTTTGAATGTTCTTCATACCAGTTGAATATCTCATCCAGATTTTCCTGTGCCCAGCTGAACGCCCACCAGTCGCAGATCATTTCAATAATATAATCGTATGGCATCTCCAACACGATTTCTCCTTCTTTTGGATCGTCATTGATTAATACCCAATGTTGCCAATGATGCGGATTACGATGAATATGTAAGAGCCAAGCTCGCTGGTAATCCTGTACAACTTTAAAAGAACGATTATTACCATAAAAATATGCGTCGTAAGCGTTGTACTCATCCGGCTCATCCTTAGACTGATCGTGAGCAAATCCAGTCTGCCATCCAGCATTCACAGCGTCTTTTATTACATCTGGTAAATTCTCACATAGCCATTCATATCCTCTTTTTACATTTGATCGGTGCTGTGCCAGATACTGATCGTATTGAAAACTCATGCCTCTGGCACCACCTTTCTTTTCGTCAATTTCTTATAAAGTTCTCGTGCTGCCTTTCCCTCAAATGCATTGATGATTTCTGAAGCGTGACCTGGTTTTGGTTTTCCTACTAATAATATCCCAGTGTCTTCACCACCATCATCCGGAAAATTCACGCTGACAATAACACTTTCTACCATTATCATTCCTCCCCCTTCCAATAGATTGGTATTTCTGAATTTGTGTTCATGCCCTCTGCTAAACAATCGTTACAAGGATCAAATTTTTCATCCTTTTTCTTATGCTCGCAAGTAGGACAATATTTTTCAAAATTTACTTCTCTGTAAATATTTTCCATGTGACACCTCATTCATACACAATATCGAAGTAAAAATGCGTATACAGTCTCTTCATAAGTACAGCACGTTATCAAAGCATTAAACTCTTCTTCTGATAACATTTTTAATTTAATAGATAACATCCATAAAAACATAGTCAATGTTTTTAATGTTTTCAGTATTTGCACGTCAATCCACCATCCTTTACACCGAATGCCCCCGACTTTTATTAAACCATCTCGTTTCATTGAATGTTTTCTTCTCTTTCAGAGCCTTACTAATAGCTAGGTCTATACCAGATCTCGATTTCAAATGATAATAATATAAATCCGTAAATGGAGTATTCATTCTGTCAATCCGTCCAGCTGACTGTGACATTATTTTGTAAGAATAATTCTGAGAAAAGAATACTATTGTGTCAGTTGTAATACAATTCCATCCTTCTGCTCCGGCATTGTACTGTACCAAATATACCCACGCCGAGCCTGTTGGTATAGGCTGATGCTTATGTCCGTTCCATTCTGCAATCTCATATTCAGATAAAATCCGTTTTAACAACTCCAATTCATAATCAAAATTGTAAAATATAATTGCTTTTGGATGTTTCTCAATGATTTCCAATAATGCGATTTGCCTGGATGTATCGGTATTAACTATCTTTCGCCAAACATAACATAATTCAGCCGCATTAATGATTGGTTCTTGCTTGAAGGGATTCCATCTGTTTTTCCCAGCCATTTTGTATTCTGAAACATCGTATTTGACATAGATATCTTCATGATGCGAAACGGTCTGGCGTTTGAAATCCATATTCACGAGAATGGAGTTTCGTAAACGGATCAATCTTCCAGTATCTATATACCTGTCAATCTTTGGAAATTTACTAAAGCGGCTGTATATAACATGCTCCCTTATAAATTCGCTCCGGTTTTTATAAAATCCATTTGCTATAAATACCGGAATATAATCCTGCCAAGTATCACCAGGTGTTGCTGATAAAAGAATCCACTCGTTTGATTTCGCAATCTTCAAGAACGCTTTAACCCATGTTCCAGAACCTATAACTCTCTGCTCGTCAAATATAAAGAATGCGTTTCTAACATCGGAATATTTTTTTATATTGTTCCAAGAATCAACAATTACTTTATTACAATATAAATTAACATCTTCGTGAGTAGAAAGAAGGAAGGGCGCAAGCTCACCCTCCCATTCTAAAGTATCTCTCTTTCGAGCAGTTGTAATTATGTATAAGTCTTTCGGCGGATCATCCATAGGCATATACTCATCCGTTTCCAGGCAGCCACCATTACGGACGTAATAATACGCCAAAGATGTTCTAGATTTCCCGCTACCAACTCCACCACAAAGAATACATCCGTTTTTCATTTGCTCAACAGCTTTTAGTTGATACTCACGTAATTCTAATGCGCACATAAGTCTCCACTTTCGCTTGTGAATCCATCTTCAACTTCAAATGCTAAATCGTCGCCAGTCAGATCTGCTTTCGGACCTCTCATAAGCCAGTTACATGAAATTGCAGCATTAGAAAATCCGTTTTCTTTATAATATGCGAAAATACAGTTCTGCACCGGTACGGTTACTCTTATCTTTCTGCAATCATAAACCGTATTGTCGGTTACAGTAATTCCGATTATTTTGGCAACGTTTGCATAAAAATTTTCTATTGATTGACAGCATTGGAATGAACTTATGGAATATCTTTTTTTCATGAGCCCTCCATCAATATTCTTCTGGAAAAAGAATCGTTGTTGCACTTCTATCCCATTCAGTGATTATCCAAATTTTCGTATCACCATACATATAAGCAGCTAAAATTCTCTCGCCATTTTTTACAGCTTCGTTGTTACTTCTAACATCTTCTTCACAGGTATCGCCCCAGTCACATTTGCAATACTTCCCATACAAGGCATCCAAAATGAATAAATATAAATTTCGGTCTTTTTTCATCGCTTCTGCAATACCACGGGTACACACTACCTGTCCAAGTTCAAATTCGTTCATCTTGATCTCCTTTCAAAATTTACGAAATGCTTAGTTAAATGGAATATCATCTTCCTCATCAGACTGATCGCGATTTACGTTGGCATGTCTCAGACTAATCGGATCATCATCCATTTTCTGGAATACTTCCATGCTCTTAACCCAAAGAGATTTTCCGTTCTTTCCTTCATATTTATTCAGGACGACATTCACGTTATCAATCCACATGTAATCAATGTTGCTGACAGATTCAGCATCCAGAAGGACTCCATGACGATCGTTCTCGCCTGTCATTAAGAAAATTTTAGGCGGCCATTCGCTCTCGTAGTTCACTTTGATGGCTACATAATATCTTGGAATAAATCCTTCTTCCTCTCCTGGTTTCGGCTTTGTCAGTTTAACATTGAAGCCTTCATCGATAAGTCTTCTTGCCTGCTCAATATCCGGAATAATCAGATTCCCTTTTCTCTGAGTATTTCCATAAGTGTCTCTATCTGGATCACCAGAGAAATTTGTTTTGTAAATAAATTTTGTTTCCTCGATAATTACTAAATTGTCTCTCATTGTTAAAATATCTCCTTATTAATTTTCTGGTTTATTCATGCAAAGCCCCATCAAAACATCTCCGATATTAAAGCCTTTATCGCAGGACATGTTTAACGGATAATCGTTCTTGAAATCGGGGCAATCGTAGCAACTCTTGTACTTTCCATCACCACAAGGCATACAGTCTGCATCGTTTGCTCCAAGCTCTTCAATATATGGATCGTCGGACACAAACCATTCAAAATCGCCATACTGAGAAATAGTCTTCACAGCTTCATCAACAAGCTTGTCATAATAAGAATGGTCGATTCCGTCCTCTTTTCCAAGCTCTTTAACCATTTCCGATTCCATCCACCGATATCCTTTGGAACCGGTTGCCGCGTAATACTTACCGTCTTTTTCACGCATAAGTAATCCAGCACCATATCCTTCTTTCATCGGACAGAACTGACCAACTTTTCCAACGAATCTGTAATTATGTCCCTTCGCGATTTTCGGATTCAATTCCTGGCAGGTAGATTCAAATGTGATGTCGGAAATAAGACCTTTTTTATAGTCACTTTCTGCTTTGGCAAATTCTTTTTCTTCTTTTGATACATCTGGTAAAGTTTCATTTAAATCCAAATATAAAGAGCTGCTCACCGATTTGGTCTCGCACATATCTTCAAATGCGATTTCTTCTCCGCTGAACAGCTTTTTAAATACATATGGAATCTGAAACTGAGTTCCTGTAGCAGTCCACTTTCCACCATTCTTTTTATTGTCTCCTGGGATATATCCATATAATGCCTTACAATCCTCTGCATCCTTATACTTGGCAATATAAACTGCATCGTTGACTAAAGTCATCCGATCATATGTAGCTTCGTGCTCAAATGTATAGCCATATCGTTCTCCGAAATCCATGACAAACTGAATTATCTCCGGTGTTGCATCCGGAATCTTAATCGAATCGGTCTTGATATGTGCTACCTGGAACCCACGATTGAGAACTTCGTTCTTCAAGTCGATCATGAATAAAGCTCCACGTTTAGCTACAATATTGTCAATATTTCTTGGATCTTTAAATGGATTAGCAAATGAAGCGGATGTGAGTCCGTACACCGAGTTGATGGCTGTCTTTAACGCATTTGCTAAATCTTTCGATGTCATATCGCCATCAATAACCCTCTGAATATATGGAGTAAGTTTTCCATCCAGCATAGTATTCACAATATCCCATGCCTCATGTTTGATGCTCACTCGTCCTTCAACAATTTCCCGGAACGCTCTTGTGAACTTAGGTCCGAATAGCACCTCTGCGATTACACTATGCGGGTGCATTGATGAAACATCCAAAAGCGCAACATTTCCATACATTCCAGGAACACCTTGTGCAAATCCACCCTCTCCGACTTCTTCGCCTCTATAGGTCGATTTTCCACACTCAAATTCATACCCAGGGAAATATGGTAGAATACTGGATTCTTCAAATGGAACTTTTTCCTTACCGTTATTTTTCCAACCATAATGAAAATCTTCCATCATTTTAGGGCAAGCTTCTTTTAAGAAATCAAGACTTTCCTGATCAAGCGTACCGACAGGCTTTGATAAATCCCTATAATGAAATTCATTCTGAGGATTCCGATTTTTACCAAATATGATTCTGGTTGTAAGACTATTGGTTGTATCATTTACAGTCATTTCTGCTAAATCTGCCAGAATTTGTCTTGCGGTCCAATCGGCTTTCAGATATGTAAATGCTGCCTCAGTTGCTATAACATCGTTGTCACAATATTCAGCGACCTTAATCCATAATTCCTCTGGTACCGGCTGGTCCCATGGAAGTCCAAGTTCCTGATGATGAGTTCCAGCTTTTATGATCTGAATTTCGAAATCTGAAAATCCTTTTTTTTTGAGCTTCTCTTCAGAAAGATTTCCCATCTCAATTTCAAGCTTCTTTAAGCTCTTCTTGTTTCCAGCGGATGCAAAATCGTAAACGTCCGTATACGATACGTTATACGCCTCACCAAAGAAGCAATTTGGACCACCTTTAATAATTCTTTGCGAAAGATTATAAAGCTGTTCGTTGGTATACCCCATAAGTCGCGCATATAAGATATGATTATCGTATCTGCGACAGTTAAATCCAACCAGCCGAAATTGCATAAGTTCCTCAATTTCCTGTGGTGTAGGATTAATCATACGTATTACAGGTTTTCCGACGCCTTCCATCTTCCAATTGACAAGAAACAGGTTTGGAAAAACTTCAATATCATAAAAGACCAGCTTTGCCTTTTCATTTTTTACAGCGCAGGCTGGTTCTTCTGATTTAAAGTGCATCTTACTTACAAGCTTCACGCAATATTCTGCTTGGTGTGTACTATTTGCACCGAATGCTAATATTGCATTCCGCATATCTGTTACATCGTACTGAAGACCACTTTTGTATGCGTCTTCCAATATTTTGTATATAAAATCGATACTCGGCTTAGTTCCAGGATGAATCTCTTTATTGAGGTTTCGTTTTATCAGTGTTCTAAGCCCTTTCTCGCTTTTTATTGCTTCAAAATTTACCATTTTGTTATCTCCTTTCAGTGGTAAACCAGAGCTAATCTTTGCGATAGGTTGATTGTTACATTTGGACAACTTACGTCTCAATGAGCTTTTTCCAGTAAAGACCTTAATTTCGATATGGTCGTCATATACTCTGCTCAATGCAGCTGGATCTCCAGTGTAAATATAATGAAGATGCACACCTTGTCCAGATTTAGAGAGTTCGGCATATGTCGGAGGCCATTTACTAGCTTCTGCCATATTCTTTTCTAAAGATTTATTCCCTTGCTCATCTGGAATATCAAAATCAATAACGATATGATTTTCTGGAACTTTTACGTAATGGAGTTTTGTTGGATCTATCTCTGATAATTTAGAAGTTACTTTTTCCCATTTTTTCTGAGGAGTTTCATTGTCCGAAGCATATTGTGCCAGGCAATCCCCACACATCTCATCAAATATGGAGGCAGCACTATCGTGAAGTTCTATAGCATTAGTTGCTATCCCTTCCGAAGAATTATCCGATACGATTTCCGCTTCGAATTTTTCAGTTCGAAATCCCACGTAATAGCTCCTCACTCTGGTTCCATCGTCCAAATTAAATCTTTCTTGAAAATCTCTGAAATAGTTTTTAAGTTCCTCTTTAAACACCCTCTGCGAAAACGGATAACTCACCTTCGCCTCATCGCAATAAGTTTTGTACATCTCCCATGCTGCTTTTAGTGTAGTTCCGTTTTCTTTCTTGAATACGTGATAAGAATCAATTATAAAGTTGTAGAAATCATTTGATGCACCAAGCATGGTGATTGGAATGTAATCATCATATCTGCCAGGATTTGCTAAATATACATTTTTACAATGATAAGCAATCGCGCCCAACTCAAAATCAATCTGACTTACAATTGCTTTGTATTCTTTCGGACTTAATTTATTCCCAGAGGGTGATACATCAATCAGTCGTCTTATAAGACCCGATTTTGCATCTGTTATTTTTACTACTTTGTTAGTTCCCATAAATAAGAAAGCATTAAATCTACTGGAATATGCAGATTTAAACTTCTCGTTCACAGTCATAAGCTCGTGAGAAACTAAACTGTTCAGTCTAGTATTATCCTCAATTTTAGACAAGTCACCATCATGCTGAATCGCGACAAGTGGGTTGGCTTTAAATGCTTCCAATGCAAAAGCGTTACTACTCGATCCCAATGCTTTTGCATCGAATACTGAGTAATAACCCTCAAATAATGAAAGTATAAGATTTAAAACCGTTCCCTTTCCAGATCCTGGTGCGCCATAAAGAACCATAAATTTCTGTATTTTCTTTGACTCTCCAGATACGATAGAACCTATAGCCCACTCTATTTTCGTTCGTTCTTCTTCGGAATATAAAGTAGACATTAATTTATCATAAGCAGACAAATCGCCAGCTTCAAGCGGATAACTCAACTTTTTGCTGGCGTAGTCTTTTTTATTTGTTTCCATGTTTGAAAATATAAGTTTGTCGTCAAGCGCATGAAAATTGTCTCTCATTTGCTTCTGGCAATATTTGTGCCACGAATCTATCATTTTAGATTCAGCGTCCCACATATGCAGAACTTTTATGTCCGAATTGAATTTCGTTCTATTTTCTTCGGCATATCTATCCAATTCACGGTCGATAAGTTGCAATGCATCTTGTTCGTCCGTAGACCATAATCCTCGTTCCTCAATCCAGATAGCATAAAAATCACCGCCGCGGATCATCAAATCAGAACTTTTTTTGATTATAAATTTAGGATAGATTTCAATTATTCCGCGTTTGTTGGAACGTGTTGAAATTATCATAAAATCCATCATCACATCACATTTCGTCTCCTGGCTCGTTGTTTCTATTGTTGATATTTTCAATCTCTTTCTCAAGATTCTTGATTCTCATTGCCTGGTTCCTTTTTTCAATTTCATTTGTAAATGCATAAGCAGCTACAGAAAAAGCAAAGAATACAACAGACTTGTTAAAACTCTTCTGCCTCTTCAGATTTCTGCAAATGATTTCAAAGTTTTTCTCCGTGTTTTTCATACTATTGAAAATATACTCAAGCATGTAATATTACCTCCTATTTCACGCCATTTAAGTACCAGTTTGCCTGATACCAGATTTCAACGTTTCTTAAATCGTATTTGCAATGCTTTATTCTGAACAAACCGCCTTTACCGTCACGTCCGTATTCCCGATTCAATAATTTCTGAATCGCATTTTCTACATGATTCGCATCGAATCTGGAATCAATCATATCATCGAGCTCCAGATTAGAAAGCATAGTCCAGAACCAAATTCTAGTTCGGTCGCCTTGCTCTGGATCTGACATAATATGCTCTTCTAATCGAATGGCTAGTGCTAAAAGCATCTCCAATACGCTACATGGACGAGAGTCTAAATATTTCGCAACCATCCGCCCATTATATCCACTTTCATCCGCAAAGCGATATCGCAGATTGATGCCGTCGTCAAAACGATTTCCATCCATATCGATTGTATATGTAAAATCAACACCATGAAGGAAATGAAATAATTCTCGGTAAGATGGTTCATCGTCACAGACAAGACTATACATCCACTCAAAATACGCCTTATTCAGTTCATCCCTCGTCATCATACCTCCATCTGATGTGGCATCTCATTGATTACATCAGAATATAACTTCTGATCTAGGAGAATTTCATAATCGCATTTCTTAGCGTCATTTCTAACAAATACCGAATCGTCTTCATATTCTCCGAAATGGTTCAATGACTCAAAACCGACCATCTCTTCCACATCTTCAATTATTTCATCGTTTTCGTCCGCCAATATCTGATCGGCATAATATGTTAGACTGATTTTCTCGTAATCTTCATTTTCACCAAACTGCTCTGGAGAAATTACATACGGACCGTTAACCACGCTTTCTTTCTCTTCGCTGATACCACCATCAAAATACTCCGAATATTTTGTATAACCTTGTCTATGAAGTTTGGCTGCATATTCTTTGAGTTCCGGCTTTTCTTTTTTGTCTTCGGTTACGTTTTTCGCTACAACATCTTTATTCCGTTCTTTTTCGCGATTAGCAAAAACTTCTTTTACCGAATCAATTTCTCTTTGCGCAATCTCTTCATATTTTTTCTTAACCGAATACCAAGTTACAGCAGATCCAGAAGCCGCTCCTAAAATAAATGCTAAAAGAATAGTTGTCTTTTTATTCATTATCATTAGTTTCCCCCTCATTGATTGTCATCACGGTAAGAGCGAGCCCTCCGAAAAGTAAGGAAGCACTCAAAAGAATGCCTCCTGTGATATGACGTTTTCTTTTCGTATCAAGAATAAAGTCCATCATTGAAATGAAATTTCCAAATCCGTCCATTAGTGATTCCCCTTTCCACCCATAAGAACTGCGATTCCACTAAAGAAGCAAATGCCAGCTGCTGCTGAAAATGTAAAAGCCATTAATCCCGTCATAATAAAATCTCCTTTCCATCAGATAAGATCCAGAATAGGACCGTCAACATTAAAGTTCATTAAGATGGCATCTTCATATCCGCCGTCTTCAGTTTCTCTTTTAACAACCATAACACCGAAATCAACGAAATTGTCTCCGTTAGAATTCCCATCTGGTTTATAAATCCAACCAACAGACTGGCTCATCTTTGTACGAGTAATACCGAGCATATCATACACATCACTAAGAAACAGGAATCCGTCTGCAACAAGTTTATCGTTTGCCAACTGCTGCTGTGATCTAAGAAGCATAAGATTGTAATTCATATTCTCTTCATAATGACGACAAGTCTTATCAAAGA
Source organism: Ruminococcus sp. RTP21358st1_G6_RTP21358_211008 (assembly GCF_040908885.1). NCBI lineage: Bacteria > Bacillati > Bacillota > Clostridia > Eubacteriales > Oscillospiraceae > Ruminococcus > Ruminococcus sp. RTP21358st1_G6_RTP21358_211008. The sequence goes on along the minus strand of NZ_JBDGDM010000011.1, from coordinate 64,286 downwards.
ATCTCGCATAATCATCGACCGTTGGAGCAGCAACGTTTACAGTTGTTTTGGATTTCTTTTCTTTTCCGCTTTCGGGATCCTTGATCGTTTCTTCGATTTTCTTAGCTTTGATATTGTACCGAAGCTCTTTATCAACATCATCACCGAATCGTTCAACCACTCTGCTACGATATTCTTTGAAAGATTTATCGACAGTTGCGTAAGCGGCAGCCAATGCTACATTTCTTTTTCTGAGAATATTATTGGACGCAACAATTCCAGCAATAGAAATAGTTCCGAGAACCACAGCTGGAGCATACAGTTTTACAATCTTAACACCAGTCTGTGCATACACAATTGCTAAATCCTTCTTGGCGTCCTCCTGGGAATACCGATCTTCCATTTCTTTATCATTTTTACATTTGTGAATAGTTTCAATATTGTTTTTTGATTCATCCAGAATAGTGCTCAATTTTGTAGTTGCTTTACAAGCGAGAACTGTGCTAACGACGGTTCCAACTACACCAGCAGCAATTAAAAGCTCTGGACTATGCTTTCTGAGTTTAATATTTACTTTTCCAAAGGCAGATGATGCCTTTTTAACAATTTCAGTTTTATTCATTTCGTTTCTCCTCTTTAATTTAATGGTACTGCTTTTGGCAGCTTTATCATGTAGCCATCTCGTACACGAACTACGGAAGCCGTTCGGATATTAAACCAACCATACTTGTTGTCGGTATAATTTCCATTAATACCAACAAGATCATACAGATCGGCAACGCTCACCAAACCATATTGATCAATAAGCTCATCCATTCTGGATAACACATCTTCGGCTTCCCCTCGATTTTCGATAATAATATCGTCGTACTCATATCCAGATCGAGTGTGATTACTAGATCCGCTATCTCTTCTTTCTCTATCATCATAATATTTTCGATATGATACTCTTGAAGATGCGGATGATTTTCCCCGAGAGCTTCCATTAACGCCTAAAAATGCTTTTACAGCATCGAGGAACATGTCTTTTACATAAGGAACCACAATGTCCTCAAAAATATAACTTTTTACATCATCAACATCCTCCGGAACAAACATGCCTGTAAATTTCTGAATTCCACCCTTTTTCTTAGACTTCGCAGAACCAGAAATTACTTTCTCAACCTTTTTCTCAATCGGCGCTTGACTTTGCCCCTTTGATTTATGAGAATTTGATTTATACTCTTCTGTCGCCATTTTCTAACCACCTCCCAATTTATGCTCTTCCAGCCATTGATTTCGCGATCGTGCTATAAATATTCTGCACGTTGGCAAGATTTGAATTATAGGTTTCGAGGATATCATCCATAGAAGACTGAAGTTTCTCGGTAACGGCTTCTTTAGCTTCAGCCTTTACTTCCCGTTTCAAACCAGAAATATCAATATTACGAAGCTCTTTTCTGATTTTCTCTTTCGCCTCAACTTCCATAGAACGGTATGTCGAATCTACAGCTCTCTCCGCAGCATCACTGATTTTGTTGTACATGGAAGTTTTCACATCTACAACAATGTTATCGCACGCCGCTTTTACTTTTCTCTGTATCTCGCAATCAACTTTTTCGTTCACCCGTTCCTTAATGGTTTCATTAATAAGTTCTTTGGGAATATCAAGTTTACCGTCAGAAATCATGGAATCTACGGATTTTCCAACTACTTCACTAACTTCTTTCATTTTCTTATTTGCTCCAACAGCATATCCGAGACCAAATAAGCCAACTGTTACACCAACAAATCCAATAACTGTATCCAAATCAATAGTCATATTTGTTCACCATCTTCACCTTTCCCGGGAGAGTGATCCTCGATCCCGTTATGCGATTGTTATTTTTCTTAAACTGATAAGCCAAATTACTCCTGGCTTTTTTCTCAGATACAGCATATGTTGTTCCATGCCATTGATCTGAAATACAAGTCCCGAAATTCATAACAGGACCATCATACGTATACTGGTTCATAGGACACCTCCCATATAAAAACAAAAAAGAAAGAGTCCTAGATTTCTCTAAGACTCAATCTTCCTAAAATTCATTTCGATGCTTATTCTTCTGGAGCATCGTCATTTGGAACTTCTTCATAATCCGCGTCAACAACGTTATTAGGATTAGATGCACTTTTCTTCGCTGCACGTTCTTCTGCTTTTCTTTTCAATTTTGCTACGCCTGGCTCTACTACAAATTTGCAGATCAATCCTCCCGCAATCATAGCTAATCCAAACTTAGTAGCTGTACTGAAACTGCTGTTGCTTGAAGCCGCCTTAACGATTTCTTCAGTTGCTGTTTCCATAACTTCCTCGCTGTTTTCGATGATTTCATTGTTGTTTTCCATGATTTCTTTCTCCTTTCAGTTTTCGAAATTAATTTTCTTTCATAATATACTTTGTAAATTTTGCGTACTTACATAAGATTACGATAATCGTATCTCGGAGCAACTCCATAGTCGATTACCAGGCAGGGCGTTCCATCTGTAGCTAATTGAGAACTAAAACTCAAATCCAGAAATCCTCTGTCAATATTCCATCCAAGATCGTCCCCGATTGTTCTAAGCGGTTCCAAACCAATTTCATAATAGAAATCATTAAGGGAAATATACATTTCGGTTCTCAATCTGGCATCCAGTTCATTTTCAGCTTTTTTGATTGTCTCTATATCTGATCTGAAATATCGACCAGACACAGTATCAAAACATAAAGTATCGCCACGGCCAACGATGATAACTTCTTTATTTTCTATGGGATTCTTTTCTACGTGTTCCTTGGCGACTGCATCTCTAACTGTCTGCTCCTTCTTCTCTCCGATGGTCTCAACTACCTTTTTCTGATAATCTCTCAAAGTGGATTCGGATAATGTGTATGCCATCGCCAGAGCAGAATTACGTCTGAGATTAACAGAACTTGCCCCGATCAAGCAAGCCATTGACACGAAACAAGTAATACCAGCTGGAATATAGCATTTCCACGTGATTTTTACAATTTCAAGCGGCTCTAAGTGACTGATTTGATTGCATTCTTCACAGCCAGATCTCTTCGCTTCTTCCAAATTTTCATGGTTCACTCGATTTTTTTCGCGTTCAATCAATACGAGCGCTTTCGGAGTTGCTTTTACAGCCATCACAGTTGTCGTGATCATCCCAGCAATTCCAATGCCAGTTAATATTTCCGGACTACGTTTTACTGTTCTGATTTTCAAATCGTTGAGCACTTTCGGTAGATTTACTTTTTGCATTTCAAAATATCCTCCAAATTTTAGTAATACCGCCCACAAGGGGCGGAAGGTTATTACAGGCTGAGTTTCTTAACCACACGGAAAGCCGGACGAACCCCACCAGAGTCCGAAGCGCCGGTGGAATTCGCACCGCCGTAGCCGTCCACATTGGCAAAGCCAGCCGAAGAATATTCTTTTTTCATTGCATTACGAAGCCAGCCCCATTCACACTCATTATTAAAATAAGCAACTCGATTGCGTCTATTTTTCATAAGTGGAAGCTGTTCGTCTCCATCTGGTTCAAAATGGCTCTTATCCCATTCATCGTCCCAACCAACAACCTGTCCAACAGTAGGAATGGTGAGCTCGATGATACGCGTTTTCAACTCTAATGGAAACGAATTATATAAATAGCTATCAATCCATTTCTTCAGGTCAGATTTTTCATATCCGCCTTCATTGGTAGGCTTTTCGTTCATGGGACGCTCTGCAATATAATCGTCAAAGATGAAAAGAACGTCGTTATCTGTCACTTCATAGGCAGTAGCTTCAAATTTTCCCAGTTCTTTCAAGTCTACTGTAATCTTGTCACCTACTTTAGTTTTGGAAAAATCATATTCGTGCTTTGGTACACCGAAGTTTAAATTAAGTAATTCTTTGGCAGATATATCGCTGGAACCCATCCATGAACCATAAAGCGGGTATTTCTTACTCAGTTCTTTAATATTTGTTTCATTTGCAACAGATTTCAACGCAAGCGATGCTGAATCGTAATCTACAGCCGCCAATAAATATTTCTTTGCGTTATAAAGTTCCTCCTGTGAAGCATTAGAGCTAAGCATTTTCTGAACAAGTTTTGATGCGGCAAAAGTTTCTAATGGCATAATATTTTCTCCTATTCTCGTTAACCTTTAAAATTTAAGCAACTAGCAGGTTGATAATCCATTCTGTCAATTCTTTTGCGGTACAAAATATACTTGCAGTCAATGGACTTACTTTTGAATATTCTTCCATCTGATTTCTAAAATCTTTGATTATAATCAGAGGCGTTACTTCAGGATTTTCTCTAAGACGATCTAATAATTCATTAACCGTCCATTTTAAATAGCTCCCCTGCTCAAAGCTACAATCCTGCAAAGATTCATTAAGGCAATACTGGATGATGTAAATCACGCTTTCAATGGACAACATTAGCAAAAATAAAAACGAAAAGAGTCCACATCAGGACTCCTCCGCTTCTTTCTTGGCAAGTGCTTCATTCACCTTTTTGTCAATTTTTTCATCCATCTTTTGGTCATCAACCCAATCGGTTATAAGATTTACCCCTATTCCAATCAGTGTTGCTGCCATTCCAATAACCTTAATCATCTTACTGTTCATAACTTCACTCTCCTTTCATAATAGCATTTGTGTATTTTGCGAATTAGCATTGTTCAAAATCCAATTCTGGAACATAATCCATGTCAATAATGCAGACTTCCAACCCATCTTCCATTGTCGTTTTATAATGACGAAAATCGATCCAGCTATAACCACTGCTCATCGTCCAACCAATTTCATCTCCATCGTCGATTGGATCTAATCCGAGAAATCCATAGAAATCATTTACAGATAATTGGGTTCCAATGGCAAAATCTCGATTAGAATAATATTCCGCTTGAATTACTCGGTTGAGTGAACTTTCGAAATATCTTTTTGAGTAGCTATCATAGAATAATATATTATCATCTGGATTATGCTCTTCAATATCGAGAGATCCGCCGCCGATAAATCCATCTGACGCGATATAGACATCATCTGCTTTCTCCACAGCAATGGCTTCCATAATTTTTCTGTGAGCATCCTCGCCATACAGTTCTTTCAGTTTATCTCGATAATCCTGGTATGCATCATTGAGCAACGCATAAGCACTGGTTAAAGCCGCCTGCTGACGTTTGTTCAGAATATTTGCTCCAAATATACAAATAATCGTTGCTGCTCCCATAACTACAGATGGAACATAATAAATCCATGCGGACTGAATAGCTTCGAGTTTTGTGTACGCATTCGGGTCATTATGATTCTCTCTACTATCTGCTCTTATTTTTCTAAGAGCTTTTGGCGTAGCTTTTACAGCCAGAGCAGACGTTCCAATTACTCCAACAGCTCCAAAACATGATAAAAGGGTTGGTGATGCCTTTTTCAGATTCTTCTTGTTTAATTTCTTCATACTATCTCCTTTCATTTCGTGGCACGCAACACATCCAATACATCAGACAAAATATCTTGTGCCACAACAAACATAAAATTGTTATCTTGTCTGATTTGAGCATACCGTCTCATCTTGTTTCTAAATTCATTCGTAAGTACAATTATTTCGTCAACTGCAACCTCCTTTCTTGGATAAACTTTTTGTGAGACATACTCTGTTAATTCCTTTAATGCCCAGACCGAATAACTTGACTTTTCGAACTCTCGGTTTCGAATAGAATACTCTGGAAACCACATATCCAACTCGAATACGTCACTAAGCATTAGCTTTAATTCTTCAATAGACATTCATTTACTAGCTCTCCTTTCGATAAAAAATAAAAGAGAAGCAGTACGGAACAATCCGTTGCTCTCCCAATCGAGCTACCCGTTTCTCTTTCTCTCATAATAGTCCTTGTAAATTTTGCGAAGTAAAAAGAAAGAGGCGTTGCCCACGCCCCTCCCGGTTAGTTCAAACCGATACTTTTTAGAATTTTAATAAGCTCGTCCTTTTCCAGCTCAGCATCTACATCCAAGTGAAGGTGTGTCTTTCCATCATTGATTGTGGTAGTAATCTCATTTAACTGAATATCCACGTTATATCCAGTTTTCTTATGTACCACCATCTTCAACGCTTTGGAAATAATTCCTCTTGTGAATTTCGATACTATTCTCATTTCATCCATGCTCCTTTTCTCCTTTCAAAAGCTATCGTTTCTCATAATAGGAGCTGTAAAAATGGCGAAAAAGAAAGAGCCCTTGTTAGGACTCTTCTTCCGATGGTAATGCATATCGTATGTCTAATTCCATATCCGGTAGTACGGCTTCCATCACGCCATTCGTTTTTGTATAAATTTCAAATCTAAACTGTTCATGGATTTTAGCTCTTACCCACCAGGCGATTAACGATTCTTTAGTTATCGGTATTCCTAATGCTTCGTATACATCTCTCAGCAATAAGTATCCGCGGGTCTGTAAATGATCGTTTAATCGACATTCGTAAGCACCTAACGTCCACGCATTGACCAATTCGTTTTTACTCCATTGGCATGACTTTTCGTCAAATATTATGGTTTTGTTCATAAAATGTCACTCTCCTTTCATAACATCCCATGTAATTTTCGCTATATTTCTCTCCTGTCAAAACAAGTTTCCCATCGTTGCCTCTGAATAGGCTTCATTTTTAATGCCCACATAATCTGTCTGACCGTTACTGTAGGGTATAACCCGTCCTTACATGTTCCACATCTGTTGTCAAAATATTTCCTAAAGCCTGGATGTAGATATAAAGTATCTGTTAGCCAAGCATCCACTTCTCCCCACCAGGTACTTTTGGTTTCTGCATTAAATCTCTGCTGAATGACCGCTAATCCATTGTCTCCTATTCTAAACAGTGTGCATTTGTTATACACTGGATGATTGCAAATATAAGTTTCTCCATACATTGATCTATAAATATCTGGTTTCTGATAATGGTATCTCATTTGTGTTCTCCTAGGCAAAAAGAAAAGAGCCTCAGATTTCTCCAAGACTCTTCCTTTTAGCTTATACGTATTTACTTATCGGACTCTATGACTTCTTCCAGTGTCGGATATAAACTTTCATATTCTTCTTCTCCTTCACAGCCATAGTGATCTAAATCTACGCTATGACCGCAATTCGGGCACACTAAAGTGTCCCGCCACTTTTCATCTTCAAATTCCATTAAATTTCCGCACTCATGACAAATGTATTTGCCAGTTTTCATAGAATTGATAAGTTCTTCATTAAAAATACTCATAGCTAAATATCTCCTTTCGCATATAGACCGTCGTACATATCTGTATATCACAGTATATCCGTCGGTATTATTTTGGTCAAGAGATAAAGCTTTATTCTCTCATAATAGTCCTTGTAAATTTCACGCAAAAAATAAAAGGAGATGCAAACATAATTGTAAGCATCTCCATCAAAGTTTACCAGTCAACCATTATGCATCTGTGACTGTATGAGAGCATTATTTTCGTTGAAACGTGAAGTTTTATTCCATCGTCATCTCTGAAATCGAAATCGAATTCTACAGTTCGCATATTTTTGCTCATCACCTGTTTACTCTGAATCGACCAGTCTTTGTCGTCTTCACTGTCTTTAGCTCGAACAGTTACGATGCGAACCTTGGATTCATCCAATTCTGTAAAGATTACATGAATTTTTCCCAATAGTTCATCGTTTCTGTAAGGTATGCTCATCATCACCTCATTTGTAGTTGTTGGTACTTCAATATAAATATTTCTCATATATTTCATCTCCTTTCATAGTAGCCAATGATTTTGACGCGTAAAACGAAGAGGGCTTGTACCATTGCCCTCGACGCTTTGAACCTTAATTTTTACTTCCTGGTTGGTCTGAAACGGTTGATTAAGTTTCTGAATACCTGTGATGAAATTGTTCCAGTTTCTTCAAATCGGAATCCTTTATTCATCCAGATGCCATAGAATATCAATGGTAACAGAAGCTCTGCTCCAGCAATACCAGCTTTGAAATATCGATCTTTAACCTGCTCGTCGATCTGCCGCTGTTTAAGTTTTTCATCTCGCTCCTTTGCCTCATTATCAGCAACACGAGAATTATACTTCTCATCAGCATCCCATTCGCTTTTGTTCTCTTCGATTCTTAGCTTGTAAAGTGTAGCTAATTCATCAATTGCCATTGATTTTTCTTTACTTCCGGATGCAAATTCAGATAACCCCTTAATCTGTCTTGCAATTTCCTCACTCAATAATTCTTCAATATTCTTTTCATCCATTTCTGATATCTCCTTTCAGATAAATTATTGATGTTCATAATAGGACGTGCTATTTGTGCGAAATATAATTCTTAATTTCCACTCGCAATGAAACACGCTGCTTCTTATAAATCTCATTTGCTCCGCCAGGATCTAATTCAAGAAATAAATATGGTCCGCTGTCCGGATCTGAATTATCGACTCGAAGCGAACCAATTGGCTTTTCTTGAAATATGTATCGCTCAATGAGCAATCCAATAAGAATACCTATCACTAAGATGATAAGTCCCATCTGCTATACCTCCTCTCCGTCAATATTTCAGTTATCAAAATAACACGATTCGTGGTAGCCTCCGTACTGTTTTTAATCTAGAATAAAAGAAAGAGTCCTAGATTTCTCTAAGACTCAATCTAAAAACTTGCATTATCAATTGAGTTTCTTTGCTGTGAAAATATAACTACCTAACTTCGAATTATTCATAATAAGTCCATCTCCGCAACTTTTTGATACAATCTTAGTGAGTATTTCTCCTTGCCCCAGTCTGATACCTTTCGTATGCCCGAAAGCATAACCAACTGCGCATCCTCCTGCTAAAGTAAGACTCGATACCACGATCGTACTAATGTTGTTGCAAATAAACTTTTTGAATGAATTTCTAGTTTTGGTTTCGGTTTTAGTTTCCATAATGAATCTCCTTTCAAATAAATGTTTATTCATAAAATAACTTGTAAACTTTGCGAAAAGAAAGAGCCCTTGTTAGGACTCAATCTCAAAATGCTTCTTGAGTAATTCATATACAAGTTTTGCTTCTTCTTCTCTCAACGATGCCATATCCCATCGTTCAATACTATCATCAGAATGTTCTCTATCTTTTACTCCGACAATAAATGGACGACCTCCTTTAGCATCAGCGGTATAAGAAAAACTGCAATTTTCAAATATTAACATTTAAATCACTCTCCTTTCATAATAGGAGTTGTTTTTATCGCGCATTTTCATCCTCTTTCTTTATTCAGCAGCCAAAAGAATCGTCTGTACAAGTTGTAATACGTGTCTTTACAACATGGGATTTCTAATCTAGCTTTAATAATATCGTAGGACCATCCCTCAGTTACGCCTTTTAATATGTACTCAGCCAATTCTGTATCTGTCCGCTCAGCCGTTTTCTCTATCATATCCATACGCTTTGAAAAATATGATTTCAGCATTCCGATTTTTGCAGTCGGATCGCATACTGTGCTGTTTGCTATAACTGCCACATAATTAGTAGAACGACTAGACAGACCATCTAGTGATACATAGTTTCTTTTCCATATTGGATATTGAAGACAAAAATGCTTCAACTCGTAATAACGATGCTTCTCAATCCAATATGGATTATTTTCGGATACTTCGGCTCTTATAATATTTCCCATATAGTATTACCTCCTTCTAAATTCTATTCTAGGTTAGAATTTTGAAAATGTTAAAACAAAGTCAGTGGAAAAATTTTCCATCATAATCTTGGTTTAATACCCTGCTTCTTCCAACGTTTCATCGTTTCCTCACAAGGGAAATCTTCAAAGCCTAAAGTCTCTGGACTGATGAATCCTTCTATCACTCCATCTATAATATCCGACTCGTAATGCTTAAAAGGATATAAATATTCTGGAAGATCTCTATGAATTGTTTTGCACTTCGGGCATTTATAACGTTCTATGGCAACGAGTTTTTTGGAATGATCCTTTCCTCTTACAATTCGTTTCACAGTATCATATCGCTTCAATTTTTCTTTACAGTCAGGGCAGTATTTATCTATGGTGTTCGCCAGCCTTTCATATAATCCGTACTATAACCATATCATTTACCGCCAAAGGAGCACATATACATAAAAAGAGCACCAGTAGATTTCTCCACTAATGCTCTTATAAGTTCAATTTGATTTTCCTTTTACTACACCATTTACTACACCATTTTTACACCAAAATACGATATTTTGCGGCATTTTACGATGGGTGCAAAAAGCCCGCAAACCCGCATAAATACTGGGTTTTTCGTGTTTTCCAAAAATGGATGTATAAAATTAACTTTTCTGTAAAGACTTTTATATAAACTTTACAAGGAGGTTTTTATGTTGCCTGTAATTTTACTTATTGTTTTATTTTTTGCGTTGCAGCTGCTTGTACTTTTCTGTTGTGTTGCGGCGGGAAATGATCCTTATTCACAGTTTCTTTCAGACGAGGAACAGGTGGAATATCTGGCGCGCTGGAAAAAAGAACATGGATATAAATAATCTTTGATAAGGAAAGGGAAGCACCACAGTTTTCCGTATATTGGTAAGTACCCATAAAGTATTTTATATATAAAAAAAGGCAGTGCTTATAACAATACTGCCTTTTTTCATAAAAATACCTATATGATAATACACACAAGACCGCCTTTACTGTCATTTACGATTTTCTGCATGGTATCCTGAAGCTTCACCTGGCTTTCCTCGCTGATCATGGTCAGCTTGCTGCGGATGCCATCCTGTACCAGCTGTTCAATGGATTTCCCGAAAATATTCGTCTCCCAGATGCTCTCTCCTCTTGCATCGCTTTCCCCAATATAAGTGATCAGGTCTTTCGCCTGCTGTTCCGTACCTACGATCGGAGCAATTTCAGTTTCAATATTTGCTTTGATCATGTGAATAGACGGACTCTTTGATTTAATTTTCACACCATATTTATTTCCCTGACGGATCACAGCCGGCTCTTCCAGCTGAATCTGGGAAAGCTCAGGTACAACTACACCGTAGCCGCTGCTATTTACTGCATCCAGGGCATCTTTAACCTTTACATACTTTTCCTTCATTGCAGCAAGCTCCTTCATCGTATGGATCAGTTCATACTCACTTTCCATAGGAATTCCACTCATATCGCTAAGCATCTTATAGTAATATTTATCATCTATCTGAAGCCGTATCTGAATGGTTCCATCAGAAAGACCTACGTGATCCAGAAGAGTGTCCTGTACATAAGGACCTTCCAGTTTTACCGATTCCCTGGTAACATCGCGAATGTGGAGAAGCTTCTTCATGAGCACTTTGATCTGGGAAAGGATCTGGCTTTTTAGTTCGCTGTCTGCAGGCAGCATTTCCACCCATTTTGGAATAAAAAACTGCAGCTGGGCAATGGGAAATTCATATAAGATTTTTTCCAGGAGCAATGCGACATCTTCTTTTTTCAACTGCTCACAGTTAACCGCAACAACTGGTACCTGGTACTTCTTCTGAAGCCCGTTAACCATCTGAGTAGTTTCCTCTTTATATGGAAACTGAGAGTTTACTACAATAAGAAATGGCTTTCCCTGTGTTTTCAATTCAGCCACAGTCTGTTCCTCGGCCGGAACAAAATTTTCCCTTGCTATTTCTCCAAAGCTTCCATCAGTGGTAATCACAAGGCCGATCGTGGAATGTTCCTGGATAACCTTTTCTGTTCCTGCTTTTGCAGCTTCGTGAAAGGGGATTGCCCTGGAAAACCAGGGTGTTTTTACCATCCTCTCTTTACCATCCTCAACGTTTCCTCCGGCATCCTTTACAAGAAAACCAACACAATCGATAAGCCGCACTTTTGCCTTCCTGTCTTCGCCAAGATCAACTGATACAGCTTCTTTTGGGATAAATTTGGGTTCCACAGTTGTGATCATTTTTCCGGAACCACTTAATGGAAGCTGGTCCCTGACCTCTTTCTGCATTTTTTCATCCATTCCGGGCAAAGCCACCAGTTCCATAAATCTGCGGATAAATGTTGATTTTCCTGTACGTACAGGGCCTACAACGCCTATGTATATATCGCCTCCGGTTCTGGCCTGTATATCACGGTAAACCTGAAAATTTTCCATACAAAAAAGCCCTCCTGCCTGATTATTTAAAGGTCTGCAAGATTTGTTTATAGCGTAATGCTTATATTCTTCCTCTAAATAATATGCAGTCGGGCTTTTTATTATACCAGTCTTAATTATTCTCTGGAGCGTGTCCAGCTACTATACATCAGCATTAATAGAAGTCATTGTGGAGCAGTTTGTGCTCTTTTCCTTTGAGCAGTCCCTGATACAGTTCCAGAACCATAGGGTTCTCATCGGATTTCTTGATCAGCATAGTATTGTCAGCATTATACAAACCTTTCGCTCTTGCAGCTTTGGTTCTGTCACCGGCCCGTACCGGCTGGCCACCGCCCATAATACAGCCACGGCGGCATGCCATTACTTCAATGAGATGATAGTTTGCTTCGCCGTTCTTTACACGTTCCATAACGGTTCTTGCATTTGCAAGACCACTGGCCACACATACATTGATATCCATTCCCTTGTATGGAACTGTGAATTCTTTGATTCCTTCATCTCCACGGACACCACACTCAGAAATCTCCCGCATGGTCTCCTTGGAATGATCCGGGCTTAAGCGGCGTAGAACCGCCTCTGTAACACCGCCGGTAACACCAAAAATAACGCCTCCGCCGGAGCCAAATCCAAATGGCATATCACATGCTTCAGGCTCTAACTGTGCAAAATCAAGGCCAAAGTTATCGATCATGCGCAGCAGCTCTGTGGTTGTAATTACAATATCCGTATCCTGTTTCTCATCAGTAAAACTGTTCGGACGGATTGCCTCAGCCTTCTTGGCTGTACATGGCATAATAGATACCATAACGGTCTTTTTACCCTTGGCATTCTCCGGATCACGGAAGTATTCTTTAATAACTGCAGACATCATTCCCTGTGGGGATCTACAGGTAGACAAATTCGGGATATAATCCTTATACTGGTCTGTAATAAATTTCACCCATGCAGGGCAACAGGAGGTAAGAAGTGGAAGTTTCTCCCCCTTCTCAACTCTTTTTAGAAATTCTGCTGACTCCTCCATAATAGTAAGATCGGCGCTGAAAGTAGTATCATAAATCTCGTCAAATCCCATTCTGTGGAGTGCATTGACAATTTTGCCCATTACGCTCCGTCCCTTCGGAAGACTGTAATGATCACCTACCGCAACACGAACTGCCGGCGCAATCTGTGCTACTACACGTACATCCGGATCTGCAAGAGCTTCCCAGACTTCATCCATATGCGTCTTAATGGAAATGGCACCTGTCGGACAATATACACGGCACTGTCCGCAGTTTACACACTGGGTTTCTGCTATTTTCTTATTAAACGCAGGAATTACAATAGCCTCTGTTCCACGGTATGCAAAGTTCAATGCTCCGATTCCCTGAAGCTCCTCGCAGGCACGGACACAGTCACCACAGAGGATACATTTGTTCGGGTCACGGATCAGAGATGGTGAACTGTCATCAATCTCATACTGCTCTCTTGTATTCTGAAAACGGATGTTATGTACTCCAAGACGGTGAGCCAGCTCCTGAAGCACGCATTCTCCACTCTTTACACAGGTTGTACAGTCACGGCAATGTGCTGCGAGAAGCAGTTCCACAATCAGTTTCCTGTATTTTTTGATCTTACCTGAGTTTGTATAAATTACCATTCCATCCCTTGGCTCCTCAGAACAGGAAGCGAAGGTTCTTCCTCTGTCATCCTCTACTGTGCACAGACGACAGGCTCCAAAAGTGGAAACCTCTGAGTGATAACAAAGTGTAGGAATATTAATGCCTGCCTTGCGGATTACGGTCAGGACATTTTTTTCATCTGTAAATTCGACTTTTCTGCCGTCAATCGTCATTGTACCCATAATCTGTCCTCCCTACATTTCCACATATATTGCATCAAAGTTACAGTTATCCTTACAGCTGCCGCACTTGATGCATACATCATTATTAATATGATAAGGTGATTTAATCTTGCCGGAAATTGCCCCGGCAGGACAGTTCTTGGCACATTTTCCGCAGCCGATACAGAATTCCGGATTAATGTGGAACTGACGGAGTGCTGTGCAGACCTTTGCCCGGCACTTCTTGTCCCGGATATGCTCTTCGTATTCCTCGCGAAAACGCTTCATGGTACTGAGGACAGGAAGAGGTGCACTCTTTCCAAGTCCGCAAAGAGCCATGCTCTGAACCATTTTGGCAAGCTCTTCCAGCTCGTCAAGATCAGACATCTCCCCATTGCCTGCTACAATCTTCTCCAAGATCTCCAGCATACGCTTGGTACCCTCACGGCATGGAACGCATTTTCCACAGCTCTCCCGCTGGGTAAAGCTCATGAAGAAACGGGCAACTTCTACCATACAGGTATTCTCATCCATGACAACAAGACCGCCTGATCCCATAATAGCATCAAGCTTCTTTACAGAATCAAAATCAAGAGGAGCATCCAGCTGGTCTTCTACAAGACATCCGCCAGATGGTCCGCCAATCTGAACGCCTTTAAATGCAGCACCGCTCTTCAGACCGCCGCCAATATCATAAATAATCTCACGAAGTGTTGTTCCCATTGGAACTTCAATAAGACCTGTATTCTCAATTGCTCCGGTCAGTGAGAAGGTCTTGGTTCCCGGGCTTCCCTCTGTTCCGATGGTATGGAACCAGTCAGCACCCTGTATGATAATCTTCGGAACATTTGCGTAAGTCTCAACGTTATTTAATACAGTTGGCTTGCCCCACAGACCTTTCTCAACAGTACGAGGTGGTTTTACACGAGGCATACCTCTGTTTCCCTCAATGGAAGAGGTAAGGGCAGAACCTTCACCACATACGAAAGCTCCTGCACCACGATTAATATGCAGATGGAAATTCACACCGCTGCCAAGGATATGATCTCCAAGGAGACCATATTTCTCAGCCTGGGAAATAGCAAGACGAAGTCTGGCTACGGAAAGAGGATACTCTGCACGAACATATATGTATCCGTTCTCAGCGCCAACTGCGTAAGCGGCAATGATCATGCCCTCGATCATCTTATACGGATCGCCTTCCATAACGGAACCATCCATAAATGCTCCCGGGTCACCCTCATCACCGTTACATACTACATATCGGGTTTTCTCAGCCTGTCTGGCTACCTGTGACCACTTCTTACCAGCCGGGAAGCCGGCGCCTCCGCGTCCGCGAAGACCAGATCTGGTAACTTCATCAATTACATCCTGGGGAGTCATCTCTGTAACTGCCTTAGCAAGAGCAGAAAAACCGCCTGCTGCAATATATTCGTCAATGGATTCCGCGTCAATCTTACCACAGTTTTCAAGAACGATCCTGGTCTGACGGTTAAGGAACGGGATATCCTCAGGCTTCGGACAGATTTCATCTCCATGGCGGTAAAACAGACGATCTACAGGATGTCCAAGGCGTACAGTTCGCTCCACGATCTCCAGGCAGTCCTCCTCCTGAACATGTACATACTGATATCCGTATGGTTCAATCCTTACAAGAGGTCCCAGCTCGCAAAGACCCTGGCAGCCAGTCTTGATAACGCCTACGTGAGGGATATCTTTCTGCATTTCAATCTCTACACCATCAATACCTTCACAGAGTCTTACCATCTCATCATAGATTTTCTGAGCACCGGAAGCCATACATCCGGTACCGGAACAGACAAGAACACGGCATGTGAAGCTCTGGATATTCTGTTCGATCTCAGCTTTTTTGCTTTGCAGCTCTTCTTTACTGTTAATCCTCATCCGTTCTCACCTCTCAATCTGTTAATAAGCTCTACTACCTTCTCCGGTGTCATCTTGGCATGCACTTCTTCATTCACCATACAGGTGGGAGCAAGCCCGCAGGCACCAAGACAGGATACAGTCTCCACAGTGAACATCATGTCATCTGTGGTATGCTTCTTATTGCTTAATCCCAGTTCTTTCATGAATGCTTCTTTAACCGGGATTGACTTTCTTACATGACAAGCTGTGCCATCGCATACCTTGATAATGTATTTTCCTTTAGGTTCAAAAGAAAAGTTCTCATAAAAGGTTGCAACACTGAAGGCCTTCGCTTCAGTAACGCCGATCTGTCCGGCTACGTAGGTCAGAAGTTCTGCAGGCAGGTACCGATATTCCGCCTGGATATCCTGCATGATAGGGATTAATGAGGCAGCACACCGCTCATAATGCTCAATAATCTCATCTGCTTTCTTGTAATATGACTGATCTACCATTTTGTTAACCTCCTTACTTGCCAGATGCCTCCAGGTCTTTTGTCCCCGTCCTCCAAAGCTTCCGGCTTTGCGTATTTTTTAACAGACATGACTATTTTTGTAATGAAATTATATATTTTTTTGTTCATTTTGGCAAGCAAATATGAATAAGTTTATTTATTAACAATATTTTTGCACAATTTTGTATCTGGAATTATATTGAAATATACAAAAAGCCGGATTGCTTAAGTTGTACAAATGATACAACAGCAAATCCGACTTTTCTAAATCGTGTTTTCTTTTATTTTTCAAAATCATCCACCGATTTGAGCCATGATGTGGGATTCTTCGTTTCCCTTCTTATGTTCCTGAAAATTGTGGCCTACAGGCTTTTCATAAATGACTTTTTCTATCGTTTCTTTAAGCATCCTATCAGAACAACCACTTCGAAGCAAAACCTTCAGATCTGCTCCGTCCTCAAATTGCAGGCAGCCTTTCAGAAATCCGGTAGAAGTAAGCCTTACACGGTTGCAGCTGTCACAAAATTTGTGGGACAGGGCACTGATAAATCCGATCCTGCCTGTAAACTTCTCCAGGGTATAATAATGACAGGGACCATTTCCAAGCTTTTCTTCCGTTGGTGTCATTGACCCATATTCCTTTTCCAGAACAGACTTTATCAGTTCCTCTCCCCTGGCTGCAAACTCCTTGCCCAGACCGATTGGCATCATTTCAATGAAACGCACATGAAGAGGATTCTCCCTTGCAAGAGCTGCCACCTGTAAAAGTTCCTCGTCCGACTGAAAAGTGGGGACACAGTTCAATTTCACTTTTAGGGAAGGGTAGGAAAGTGCTGCCCTAAGTCCCTTTAAAACCTGGTGAAAATCGTCCCTGCGGGTGATTTTGCGAAATGTGGTTTCTTCTAAAGTATCCAGACTGATGTTTACGGCATCCAGACCGGCCTCCATCAGGCCCGGAAGCTGTTCTCCCAAAAGGATTCCGTTGGTGGTTAGTGTAACCTGGCAGATCCCGGGAATGGCTTTCAGCTCTTTTACTAATGGGGTGCAAATTCTGCGGACAAGAGGCTCTCCTCCTGTCAGTTTGATTCTGGAAATCCCAAGTTCACTGGCCACCTTACAGATTCTCACGATTTCATCTGTATCAAGAAGTTCTGTCCTTGGAATCTGACGGATTCCCTCTTCCGGCATACAGTAGATACAGCGGAGATTGCACCTGTCTGTCAAAGATATCCGCAGATAATCAATATTTCTTCCGTATCTGTCAAGCATAAACCATTTCATCTCCCTCAGAGATCACACCGCCTTTGATTACTCTGGCAAAAACACCTTCGCGGGGCATAATGCAATCTCCCATGATCTTGAAAATCTCGCAACCGTTGTGACACTGCTTTCCAATCTGCGTGATTTCCAGAATCACATCGTTGCATTTCAGACGGGTTCCTACTGGAAGAGTCTTAAAGTCAAATCCCTGTACGATCAGATTTTCCCCGAAAGCACCATCCTTTACCGGCGCGCCTTTTGCCTTAAATTCTTCTATTTTTTCATAAGACAGAAGGCTGACCTGACGGTGCCAGTTTCCTGCGTGGGCGTCATTCTCCAATCCATAATTTTCAATCAGTTTTACAGTGTGCACATTGACCTTCTGAGTTCCTCTTTTAACACTGATGTTCACTGCCATCACTTTTCCCATAATGAGTTACCTCCATATATCTGTACCCTCTATAGTACAATATCTTACTGAGAAAAGCAAATTTTTTGTAATAGCAAAACAAACTTTTGCCGCAATAAGGATTTCAATAAAATTTTCTGCAACAAAAAAACTCTCCAGTTTTTACCCTGAAGAGTTTTTCTTCCGCTTGTACACATGATGTACTTCAGGTACATCGTTCTATTAACTCTAAACCAATTAACTATTAAGCGTTCACTTTGCGCATAGCAGCCTCTACAACATGTCCAACCAGGACAGATGTTGTAACGCTTCCAACTCCGCCAGGAACTGGTGTAATAGCATCTACGATCGGCTCTACTGCTGCGTAGTCAACGTCTCCGCAGAGCTTGCCTTCTGCATTTACGTTGATTCCTACATCAATAACTACCTGTCCTGCTTTTACATAATCAGCGCCAACAACGCCAGCACGGCCTGCTGCTACGATGATAATATCCGCTTCGCGTGCCACAGACGGCATATCGACTGTTCTTGTGTGGCAGATGGTTACAGTTGCGTTTTTCTTAACAAGCATCATAGCTGCCGGTTTACCTACAACAAGGCTTCTTCCGATTACTACTGCCTTCTTGCCTGTGCAGTCGATTCCGTAATGATCAAGGATTTCCATACATGCCTGTGGTGTACATGGCGGGAAACCGATCTTCTTGCCTGTAAAAACACCAGACATGGAAAGGTCTGTCATACAGTCAACATCTTTCTCAGGAGCAAGTGCATTCTCGATCACAGCCTGATCCAGATGTTTCGGAAGCGGACGGAACAGAAGGACACCATGGATATGATCGTCTTTGTTTACTTTATCAATAACTGCAAGAAGCTCGTCCTGAGCAACATCCTCCGGAAGAAGAATTTTCTCACATGCAACGCCTAATGTCTCACAACGCTTTGTTGCACCTTTCTCATAGGAAATATCACTTGGATTCTCTCCTACACGGATAATGCAAAGTGTGGGGTTAACGCCTTTTTCCTGAAGAGCTGCCACATTGCCTTTGATACGCTCGTTTAATGCAGCAGTTACTTCTTTACCTAATAACTGTTTTGCCATTTTTTAGTAATCTCCTTATATTATGATAAATCCAGTCATGCTCATACCAATTTCATGATAATACAGCATTTTGAGACCGCAAAAAAGACTTGCAGGATTTTGCTCCTGACAGTTCTTTTCTTTTTTATCTTTATTTCAGTCTTCCAAGTACGCTGTCAAATGTCTCGTCTGCAAGCTTGCAGTATTTTTCAAGCATTGCATCTGCCTTTGCATTTAATTCTTCTGCATACTCTCTGTCTGCCATGGACTTTGTGTTGATATAAACGTTCAGGCTTGCACCTTTTAATGCAGCTTTGCAGAAGGTTGCAGCTACACCAGCGTCACTGATGGCAAGCTTGGAGCCTTTTGCAGCAAATTCCTTGATCAGGTCAAGTGCCTCACAGCATTTCTCCATGATTTCCATAGGAACAGAGCAGGCATCTTTTAATACGATTGCCATAACTCTTGCTTTTTCAGCTTTCTCTTCTTCTGTTTCTTTCGGCATTCCATATGCTTTGGAAAGCGGCTCGAATACTTCGGCGTCACGCTCGATCAGACGAAGGAAATCTTTCTGAAGCTGGTCGCATTTACCTTTCAGCTCCCACATTTCTTCCTCAACATCAGCATATTTCTTCTTACCAACAGTAAGGCTTCCTACCATGTTTCCAAGTGCAGTTCCCACAGCACCTACCAGTGCAGATGCTCCGCCGCCGCCTGGAACCGGGGCTTTAGAAGCAAGAACTTCTACAAATTCTGTACATGTACTTGTTGAAAATCCCATTTCGTTGTCTCCTTATTGTTCTTAGTCATCATGTAAGCCATGACCTTTTTATAACGCCAGGCGGACAGGTATATCCGCCTGATGTTTCTTTTTTCTTTGATTAGAACAGACCTGTGATCTTACCAGTCTCGTCAACGTCGATTCTCTCAGCTGCCGGAACTTTCGGAAGACCTGGCATGGTCATGATCTCACCAGTCAGTGCAACAACAAATCCAGCACCTGCGGAAACCTTCAGGTTACGAACTGTGATCTCGAAATCTGTCGGTGCACCGAGTTTTGTCTGGTCATCTGTTAAGCTGTACTGAGTCTTTGCAACACAGATCGGGCAGTTGCCAAAGCCAAGAGCTTCTAACTGTTTTGCCTGTTTCTGAGCGTTTGCTGTGAGAACAACTTTCTTTCCGCCGTATACTTTCTGAACGATCTGGTTCAGCTTATCCTCTATAGAACCGTCAAGCTCATAGGAATAAGAGAAGTCATTTGGCTCTTCGCAGAGACGGATTACTTCCTCAGCAAGCTTCAGGCCGCCTTCACCGCCTTTTGCCCATACTTCGGAAAGTGCAACGTTAACACCAAGCTCTTTACATTTTGCTTCAACAAGGTCAAGCTCTGCCTTGGTATCGGTCGGGAATGCGTTGATTGCAACAACACATGGAAGTTTGTAAACATTTTTGATCGTGTTTACATGTCTTAAAAGGTTCGGGATACCTTTCTCAAGAGCCTCAAGGTTCTCATTGTTAAGGTCTGCTTTTGCAACACCGCCGTTGTATTTAAGGGCACGTACAGTAGCAACGATCACAACTGCATTTGGATGAAGACCTGCCATACGGCATTTGATGTCAAGGAATTTCTCTGCACCAAGGTCAGCACCGAATCCAGCCTCTGTGATGGCATAATCAGCCAGCTTCATAGCCATCTTAGTAGCTGTTACAGAGTTACATCCATGAGCGATGTTTGCAAATGGTCCACCGTGAACGATTGCAGGTACATGCTCCAGAGTCTGAACCAGGTTTGGTTTCAGAGCGTCTTTCAGAAGAGCTGTCATAGCACCTTCTGCGTGAAGATCACCAGCTGTTACCGGTTTCTGCTCAGATACTTTGCCATATGTATAACCAATGATCATCTTGGAAAGTCTATTCTTCAGGTCTGTGATGTCGCTTGCAAGACAGAGAACTGCCATGATCTCGGAAGCAACTGTGATGTCATAACCGTCTTCACGAGGCATACCGTTTGTTCTTCCTCCAAGACCATCGATCACGTTACGAAGCTGACGGTCGTTCATGTCCACGCATCTCTTCCATGTGATCTTACGTGGGTCAATGTTCAGTGCATTGCCCTGGAAAATGTGGTTGTCGATCATTGCTGCAAGAAGGTTGTTTGCAGCTCCGATTGCATGGAAGTCACCTGTGAAATGAAGGTTGATATCCTCCATTGGAACAACCTGTGCGTATCCGCCGCCTGCAGCGCCGCCCTTAACACCGAATACCGGTCCAAGAGATGGCTCACGAAGTGCAACCATTGCGCTCTTTCCAAGTCTCTGCATTCCATCAGCAAGTCCTACAGTTGTAGTTGTTTTTCCCTCACCAGCCGGGGTCGGGTTGATTGCTGTTACAAGGATCAGTTTTCCGTCTTTCTTGTCGCTCTCTTTTAAGAGATTGTAGTCGATTTTTGCCTTATACTTTCCATACTGCTCCAGGTATTTGTCATCAATACCAGCTTTCTCTGCAATCTGGGTAATCGGCAGCATTTCGCATTCCTGTGCGATTTCAATGTCACTCTTGTATCCCATTGTAACTTACCTCCTTTTTACGTCACCGCTGTTACAGCATGACGCCTCCGCTTAATTTGGATTTATCAAAACGGATCCTGGTGCAGGCTCAAACACCCGCACTCCAGTCCGCTTTAATCAAAAAATATACAGCTCATGCATTTAGAAAACTTTAAATCTCGGTTAACTTTCACGCAGAATCTGTTTTACAATAACCTTACTGCTCTTTCGCTGCTTTCAGAAAAGCCTTCAAAGAGCCAATGATCACATCTCCCATAACCGCCATATCTTCCGCAGCAAAGGATACCGGGAAATTGTCGGAAAACAGGATCTGGGAAGACGGCGGGAACTCATCGTCCCCCTCCCACAGGATCATCTGGATCTGATATCCCGGATAAATGGAAAGCTCATAAGCCACATCTCCGAATTTCACCGGAGTGCATTTCATATGATCCATTACAAGCCGGAAATCATCCAGTCTGTTTCCATAGGTAAATGCAAGCCTTTTGATACAACGTCCGTCAAACTGTCTCAGGTACACTTCTCCCCATGGCATTTCCCGGTAAGTTTTAAACCTGCCAGTCCCCACAGAGGCGGAACCATTTAACAGAAAACGAATGGTAAGAATCTTTGCGTAGATCATATCCTCCAGAGGATAACATTTCTTCTCATCTGCCACATGTTTTACCTGGAAATCCGGATATGTGATCTTATATTCAGAGCCCAGGAAAGTCAGAGTAAATTCCTTAGCCTCTTCATCATATGGAATGGAAAGTCTGGATGCGATCTCCTTCGGGTCAGCTTTTGCATACAGCTCAAGATAATGCTCCCATGGCATTCTCTCCTTGCTGTCTTTATCATAATTTAAGTCATCAATTGTAAATGGCATTTTATTAATTACTTCCTGTTCTGTAAATCATTCATTACATCAGGGAACATTCCCGTATCTGTATGAGGAATAAAGCACGCTCCTACAAATTCGTCCATATAAGTTGGCACTGTAGAAAGCTCCATATATGTCATGTTTGCAGCAAGCTCATAGGTCTTCTTCTCGGCCTCTGTAGAAAGAAGCATCAGATAGGAACCCGTCAGGGAAGAGTTGCCGATATAATGGAATTTCTCCAGAGGGATATCCGGGAACATTCCGATGTTTACAGCATTTCTCATATTGATTCCGCTTCCAATACCACCGGCAACGTATACATCATCGATCATGCTCACGTCAAAATCAAGACTATTTATCATAGTTCTGATAGCTGAGAAAATAGCACCTTTGGCACGGATAAAGTTGTCAATATCAACCTCTGTGATCTCAATATCCTTCACAGAGCCTGCATCCTTTTCAAATGCGATCACATAGCTTCCCATTCCGTATTTATCGTGACGGATTCTCTCCCCCTCACGGACAAATTTACCCTTAGGGTTGATGATTCCGCACATAAAAAGCTCGCTGATCACATCAATGATTCCGGAACCACAAAGTCCAACCGGCCTGGTTCCCGGTTCTCCAACTACTTTATAAGTTGGTTCCATAGTCTCCTTATCAATGGTACAAGCTTCAATAGCTCCATCAGTTGCACGCATACCACAGCTGATATCACCACCCTCAAAAGCCGGACCAGCGGAACATGCACAGCTCATCATAAAATCAGAGTTGCCAAATACCAGCTCACCGTTAGTTCCAAGATCGATAAATAAAGAAAACTCTGGTCTGTTCCAGATCATGCTTACTAAAGTTCCGGCAGTGATATCACCGCCTACATAGCTTCCGATATTTGGCGCAATGATAATATGCGCATCTTTATTGATAGCAATTCCCACATCAGAAGCAAAAAGGGAATTGGTTTTGAAGAATGCTGGAATATACGGCTCCATACGGACCGGATCCGCGTTGATCCCGGCAAACAGATGATTCATCGTTGTATTTGCTCCCACAGACATTCTGTAAATATGGCTGGCTGGAATGCCTGCACTTTTACACATCTGTGCGATCATTGGATTGATTGTCTCTTTAATGACTGCATCCTGCAGTTTCTTCTTACCGCCTGGCTTCTGCTGTTCGATGATACGGTTGATAACATCTGCTCCGAAACGGATCTGTCCGTTTCCAGAGGAAGCCTTGGCAAGAATCTCTCCGGTCTCCATGTTGATCAGGACTGCAGAAACAGTTGTGGTACCAATATCCACTGCAAGTCCGCCCACTACCACTTCTTCATCTTTTCCGAAAATATCGTATACAAAAAGATCATTAGGAGCAGTACGAACTACACATTTTACTTTGAAATGATTTTCCCGGA
This sequence comes from Ruminococcus sp. RTP21358st1_G6_RTP21358_211008, assembly GCF_040908885.1. Classification (NCBI taxonomy): domain Bacteria; kingdom Bacillati; phylum Bacillota; class Clostridia; order Eubacteriales; family Oscillospiraceae; genus Ruminococcus; species Ruminococcus sp. RTP21358st1_G6_RTP21358_211008. Next base: position 40,421 of record NZ_JBDGDM010000011.1, on the reverse strand, counting down.
GGACATCCGGCAATTTTCTTAATACAGCGTAAGGGATCCTTACCTGTTTCAGATTCATGTATTTCTTTAAAGCTCTTGTAAGGCGCTCATTATCCGGCATGGTGTCATCAAGACTTGGCTCATTCATATCAAGTTCAATTACATCCAGACTGTTTCTGAGCTCAATACCGGTCATTTCTACGTCTCTTTTGGAATTCTCGAAAATGGCAATTTCCTCTTTGGAGCTGAGATCTGCAACCTTCATTCTGCTCTTGTAAGCAGACGCAATATCAGGTACCAGTACGGTCACATCTGCACAGATCTTGCTGGTGCAGGCAAGACGCCATCCCTCCTGATATTCTTCCTCACTGATATGTAAGGTTTTCTTGCTGTCCAGTTCTCCTTTTTTTAACTGTACCCGGCACTTTCCGCAGGAAGCATTTCCGGAGCACGGCGCGTCGATGGCCACATTGGCCTCTCTGGCTAATTCAAGTAAATTGTCCCCCGCATTGGCAAAATGTTCTACCACACTGCCATCTTCAAAAGAAAATGTAACCTTAAACATCCGGCACTCACCTTTCTCATATGGTCATATATCTGCCAAAACAGACATCATTATTATTCTTATCCGTTAGAAAAAGGGACTGAGGCCAAAGCCCCAGCCCCTTTTGTATCTTACGTCCCTATTTAGAAACGAATTACAAATAATTACAGTTCAAGATAGGAATCAGCATACAGGGTGTTGCCCTTGAATACATCGCAGGATTTGATTGTTTCCATAAGACGAAGGTCGTTAGGGTTAACAATTGCGGATGTAAGGCCCTGCATCATAGCCATAGCAACTAATGCGGAATCCATGATTGGACGGATGTTCTTCGGCATACCGTTACTGTTGTTGGACAGACCACCTGTAGAGTTCAGTCCCATATCGGAGAACATTTTAATAGCCTCAAGTACTTCCATCTGTTTGTCCTGCATTCCTTTAACAACCAGGAACAGCGGGTCAAACCACAGATCACTTGCGTCCATACCATGCTCCATACCTCTTTCAAGAAGCATCTGGCAGTACATCATACGCTCGTCGTTGTCTTTTGCAATACCTTCACCGTTGCAAAGAGCGATAACGATTGCATCGTTAGCTGCTGCAAGGTCGATGTTCTCAATTCTTCCAGCTGCATCAGCAGAGTTTACGATTGGTTTTCCTTTGGAACGGTTGTATACGGAAATACCAGCCTCAATTGCTTTTTTGTTGGATGTATCCAGAGACAGCGGAACGTTGTCGAAGTTCTCCTGAAGAAGCTTAACAGCCCATTTCATCAGGTCTTCTCCATCGTTCTCAGCTGGTCCGATGTTTACATCAAGATAAACAGCACCAGCATCAAGCTGCTGTTTTGCTCTCTTTAAGATCGGCTCAGGATCTCTCTCTGTAAATGCTTTGTTTACAGAAGGTGCTGTTGTTGAAAGTCTCTCTCCAATTGTAACAAATTTTGCCATGTCAAATGTTCTCCTTTACATTTATAGTGGTGCCGCCCATAAGCGGCATACCCTTTTAGGGTCTTAAAGGCTTAAATCAGCCTTCAAGATCCTTTAAGAACTTCACAAGCTGTACAGCTTCTCTTGGTCCAACGATGATTTCCCATCCTGGAAGTTTTGCTTCCAGATCACCCTTCAGGACTGCAACCTTACCTGGGATTACCAGACGTCTGCTCTTAACATTTGGCTCTACTTTCTCTTTGAAGAATGTAGAAATACTGTTTCCGGAGAATTTTCCTGCTGCCCAGGATGTCAGTACGGATAAACCGCCGGCATCGTTGATAACAAGATTAAGCGGAACACCGGAACGCTCCAGCTCTCCAGATACAAGGAAATATGTAAGAGCGAAGTCAACAGTTGTAACAACAAGAGAATTCTCATCTCCACCGTTCATCGGGTAGATACCTGGCTCTACACGCATTGGCTTCTGCGGGTCAGTAAATACGTTCTGACGCAGACCATATAACGGAAGTGCCTCTGCATATGTCATACGCTCCATAACAACGATGGAACCGTATTTCATTGTAAACATAGCTGCCAGACCTGCCTGAAGGTGATAGTCACCACCAGCGATCTTTGCAAGGTTTACGATGGATGGATAACCGAATGTTCTGTCCTGATCCTTCAGAGCTGCACGACGTACCTGTACGGCATTGCCGAAGGTCTCTTTGATGTCAGCGCCTGTTACATCAAGTACCAGATTCTTGTTTCCAAGTTTCTCGATTGCTGCTGTAGTATCATATAACTCGTTAAGATCTTTGCCAGATACACCAAGAACAACACCAGCTGCTGTTGCAACTGCGTTCATAGCCTCATAGTTAGAAGCATTTGCTCCGTTTAATACCGGCTTGCTGTCTTTGCAAACCTCAAGGGCTGCTTTTGCGATCTCCGGATCAGAACATCCAAGGATCAGGGTACGTCCAAGAGCTGCTGCTTTCTGTACAAGTGCTACATATTTGTCAGCTGTTGCTTCTGCATCGCAGTTTACGTAAACGATCTCTGCGTACATTCTCTCACCGATACGGTCATAATCAACCTTCGGGATCTCAGCCAGTTTTGCATCTACAGTAGCGTCATCCATGCATGTGCAAAGCTCTACTGCATATCTTGTCTTGTTTACAAAGGTCTTCTCATGTCTGAAAAGAACGGTCTCACCACCAAGGGTAAGCTCCTCATCGCCAGTACCAATCTTGATCGTCTTCATTGGCGGAGCAGTTGCCTCGGAAAGAGATGCTAATGCTTCCTCAGACATATGTGGACACTGCTCAATCTTTAAAGCGCCCTGTGCAACTTTCATGGAGAAAGCCATACATGTCGGGCATCCACATTCCTTACAGTTTTTCTTTGGTGTTAATTTAAAAATCTGAATACCATTCAGTGCCATATCAATTTTTCCCTCCTAAAAATATTACACAAGTGCTTTGATCATCTTAGCGATGGTCTTTACAGACTCTGGATGTCTTAAGATAACTGCGTCAGATCCTGCTGCCAGGTCTGCTGCTGCTGTCATAACTTCCATGTCGATACCACGCTCATCCTCTGAGCCCCATTCTGGCATATCTTCCTCAGTTGCAACTGATTCCTTTACGCCCCATGTCTCAGAAGAAACTGGTGTAATAATAGGCATCTGCAGCATGTTATCATTCTGGGATAATGCTGCACCTTTGATACGGTCCATAGTGGAAACAACATACTCGTAACCATAACCAACGGTAGCTGTTCCTACGTTCATAACGATCTTCTTCGCATCAACACCTAACTGTGTTGTTACTACGTTCAACTGTTTTGCAAGGTTGATATCATCAGCGGACTCAGCGCCTACGATCTGGTTGTAAGCAAGTCCTGCTGCAGCACCGATTGCCTTGTAGTTTTCTTCCTTCTCAGACATCACGATCACGTTTCTGCCCTGAAGTGCCTCTGCAACCTTCGGAAGAAGTTCCGCATCCTTCTCCACATTTTTGCAGCCTTCAACTACTAATGGACAGTCGATTGCATCTGCAACCTCTTTTACGATTGCAATAAGTTCTTCTGTAGATTTGTTTACTCCGTTTGGATCTCCGCCTTCCAGGTTGAGTACAACGAAATCTCCACCTTCCATAGCTGCTGCTTTCTGAGCGATCTCAGCCATGGTGGTGCATCCTTCATAATATGCTTTGATTCCAGGTGCAAAGTCATCAAGTCCCATATCCGTGATCTCTACACCGATTTTCGGGCTGTTCTCGGTTGGTGCGTCAAATGTATAGAAAGGAAATGTAGAATTTCCTCCAATAGTAACCGCTTTATCGCCAGTTCCAACCGTAACAGTGTTGATCTTTGCGTTGAACTTCTGTGGTTTCTGATTAAATGGCATTTCTTAAAGCCTCCTTAAAAATTTGTAAAAATTATACAGAACCATTATACTACATCATCGGATCCATTGACAATGCAGGATGGTTATGTTCTGTTAAAAATGCAACAAGAACTTCCGGATCTGTGGCAACGGTCTCATCACCGATCATATCAGTGAAGTTGTCAATGCCATAGAGTTCTTTTGCAGTCTTATTGAGTCGCTCCGCCACGGTCTCTTTTAATTCCTTTGGCATCCATACGATACGCTCAATTCCGCCCTCTGCCTTCATGAATTTCTTGGATGAAATAAAGTGTTTTCCATGTCCCATAAAGCCTGGTGTCTGAACACCGCCGCCGGTCATGGAAGCCATCTCGGAGAACGTCATTCCAAGAGGTGTCATGCCTGCATACTCACGGTTTGCGATAACCACACCATTAGAAAATGGCTCAATACCGCAAATACACTCGAAGCATCCGCAGGAGGTCATAGGATCCTGCATGATGGAGTACAGAGTAACATGCTCCAGAGCACCCTGGGAATATTTCTTTACTGCTTCATCAACATCCTCGTAAGAGCCCAGATTTACATCGATCGGGCGCTCCTTGGTGATGATCTGACATGGGCCGTTTGGATCCAGTTCATTGGTTGCTTTTGCATCCAGCCATGAAACGGCTCCACAAAGTCCAAGTCTCTCCGGTGTTACTACGCAGACATGTGACGGAGAAAATGCCTGACACAGGATACAGCTGTAATAAACATCTACAGATTCATCAGTCAATGTCTCCAGACGTGCATCACGTTTGTCAAAAGTAGGGATTGCTACTTCATGACGCATTCTGGTACACTCATCCGGATCTGTATAGACAGTTACCTGACAGTTATCTACAACAGCCTCGAACTCATTCTTTACCTGAGTGTAAAGAACTTCACCAAAGTGTTTTGCTCTGAAACCTGCTGCAAAAGCATCATTGCTGATACGGATACGGAACATATCCCTCTGTCCTGTGTGATATACACCTTCAATGCAGTTTATATAATTGTGGAATTTACGCTCGATAACCGGTTCAAAATCCGGCTGCATCTTCTTACCAGCTACTTCTACCACGTAGGCAAGGCTGTGCTTGCTTCCAGGTTCGAAGCTATCGACTTCCGGACCTACGACAGTAATCTTGTGATCCTCGACCTCGTTCATTTCCTTAGTCTGCACAAGCTCTACGCAGTCCACACGGGAACCGTCAAATTCCACACGCATATCTTTACGACGAATGATCTCACCTTCAAAGGCAGACGCAAATGCTACCGGAATATCCACCTTTGTGATCTTGATCTTGATTCCTCTTGCTTCAAGGGAAACCTTATTAAAGTCAGCAACGTTCGGACACGCGATCAGGGCTCCTGGTACTTCCACAATGTTCTCATCCTCATTGGAGATTACCGGGAAACCAAGCTTGATCGCACCAGCACCGGCTGCAAGAACTACATCATCAACAGGTTTGAAAGCATTTACAAATGCCGGAACCCTGTCTTTGGTGTATGTAAGAAGGCTTGCTGCATCGCCAGGTGTTACATTGCCGAAGATCAGTGCTGCACGAAGTGCAACAGATACAACGTGGATAACAGATGTTACGTCTTTTCCCAAAGGAACAATTCGTAAATTATAGCCCATCTTAAGACCAAGCTCCTGTGCCTGGTCAATGATACCGCCAACTAATGTTACCAGGATACCCTGTGCCTGATAGCTCTTGATCAGGTCAACACCTTCCTGTGCAGTCGGTGCGCTGCCAAGGATAACGGCTACACCAGGGATATCTCCTGTTACAAGCGGTACACCAAGCTCACGGATAATGGAATCTGCAAGATGGCCATAACAAGGCTCCTGATAGGGTTCTGCCCCATCAAGATACTTCAGTGCTTCAATAAATTCCGCACAGAGGGCTGTTGCTACACCTGACATAAGAGCATCATCCAGAGCATGCTCTCTTGTCATAAGAGATTTTACGACGCCAAGGGCTGCCTGCAGTTCTCCAAGTGTTTTGATCTTCACACCGGTTACTGCATAATAGCATGGAAGACAATATGCTGTGTGTGGAAATCCCACTGCCTTATCTGCACCATACTGCTGTACAGCATCGTTTACGGCTTTTTCTGTTAGACCGTATACTGCATCATTACCGCTGAAAATTCTGTTAATTAACAATTTTCTGCATCTCCTTTTCTGTTAATCTTCTATCACAAACCATGTAAGGCTCCGCCTCTATCCATTGGTTTGCTGCTAAATAAATTATCAGATACAGATCATTTCATTCCGCAATCAAAATGATCTGCTTGTTCGCCCTCCGCAGCGAAACTATAAATCAGTATTCCTGCCGGAAATAGTGAATCCCGGAGCCTGTCTAAAGGAGACAGACTCCAGGGAAATTATCTCCATTTTGCAGCAGGAGCTGCTGGATAAATTACATCATCGGGTCAAGTCCAAGTGCCGGATGTCCCTTCTCTGTAAGGAATCCTACCAGAGTCTCAGGATCTGTAGCAACAGTCTCATCACCGATCATATCTGTAAAGTTATCGATTCCGTAAAGTTCTTTTGCAGTAGCATTTAATTTCTCTGCGATGAACTCTTTTAATTCTTTCGGCATCCATACGATACGCTCGATACCGCCCTCAGCCTTCATGAATTTCTTGGAAGCGATGAAGTGTTTACCATGTCCCATGAATCCAGGAGTCTGAACACCACCACCTGTCATGGAAGCCATCTCAGAGAAGGTCATTCCGAGAGGTGTCATACCTGCATACTCACGGTTAGCAATAACTACACCGTTGGAGAATGGCTCGATACCGCAGATACACTCGAAGCATCCGCAGGAAGTCATAGGATCCTGCATGATGGAGTACAGGGTAACGTGCTCCAGAGCACCCTGGGAGAACTTCTGAACCGCTTCATCAACGTCTTCATAAGAACCAAGCTCTTCATTGATCGGACGCTCTTTGGTGATCACCTGGCAAGGTCCGTTCGGATCAAGCTCGTTGGTAGCTTTTGCATCCAGCCATGAAACGGCACCGCAAAGTCCAAGTCTCTCTGGTGTAACAACACAAACGTGAGACGGGGAGAATGCCTGGCAGAGGATACAGCTGTAATATACATCAACAGACTCGTCAGTGAGGTTTGCAAGACGATCATCACGTTTCTCGAATGTCGGAATTGCAACTTCATGACGGATTCTGGTACACTCAGCAGGATCTGTGTAGATCACAACCTCACACTTGTCAACAACTGCGTCAAATTCGTTCTTAACCTGAGTATAAAGAACTTCACCGATATGTTTGATACGGAATCCTGCATCAAATGCTGCATGGCTGATACGGATACGCTGCATATCTCTCTGACCGGTGTGATATACACCCTCAATACAGTTGATGTAGTTGTGGAATTTACGCTCGATAACAGGCTCAAAGTCAGGCTGCATGTTCTTACCGGCAACCTTAACAACGTATGCAATGCTGTTCTTGCTTCCGTCTTCCATCTCGTCAACTTCCGGTCCTACAACTGTGATCTTGTGATCCTCGATCTCAGAAGCGTCACAGGTATGTACAAGCTCAGCACAGTCAACACGGGAACCATCGAACTCAACACGCATGTCTTTACGACGGATGATCTCGCCCTCGAATGCAGATGCGAATGCAACCGGGATATCGATGTTTGTGATCTTGATCTTGATGTCACGAGCCTCAAGGGAAGTAGCGTTGAATTTGCTTACGTCCTCCTGAACGATAAGGCTCTTCGGTACACGGAAGATGTTCTCTGTCTCGTTTGTGATTACCGGGAAGCCAAGTGCGATAGCGCCAGCTCCGCAAGCAACTACAACGTCATCCAGAGGTCCGAATGCGTTAACGAATGCCGGAACACGGTCCATTGTATATTTCATAAGTGTACCTGCATCTCCAGGTGTTACGTTACCGAAGATCAGAGCTGCACGAAGTGCAACAGATACAACGTGGATAACTGCTGTAACGTCTTTTCCAAGAGGAATAACACGTACGTTTGCTCCAGTGTTCATGCCAGCTTCCTTCACCTGGTCAATGATTCCGCCAACCAGTGTTACAAGAATACCCTGTGCCTGATAGCTCTTTACAAGTGCAACACCCTCTTCTACAGATGGAGCTGTTCCAAGGATAACGGCTACACCAGGGATATCGCCTGTTACAAGCGGTACACCAAGCTCACGGATCACAGCATCTGCAAGGTGGCCATAGCATGGCTCCTCATATGGTGTTGCTCCGTCGATATATTTCAGAACTTCGATGAACTCTGCGCAAAGTGCGGTAGCAATACCGGACATGAATGCGTCGTTCAGTCTTTTCTCTCTTGTCATAAGAGTTTTTACAACGCCAAGAGCCTCTTTTAACTCTTTTAAGGTTGTAACCTTGGTTCCTGTTACTGAATAGTAACAAGGAAGGCTGTAAGCGGTATCAGGGAAGCTTACTGCTTTGTCTTCGCCATGCTGTGCGATGGCTGCATCAATAGCGCCCTCTGTTAATCCATAAACAGCGTCGTTTCCGCTGAATACTCTATCAAATAAAGTCACTGTAGTACCTCCTATTATTTACAGACTTGATTCGTTGTCTATCTTTTCTTTAATCTTTCTGATCTCAGATGTTACTGTCTCACTGAAATCATAGGGTGATTTACCCTGGCGGTCTGCGTCCATAACTTCTACATTGTAATGGATCATTCCAAGAAGATCTTCTGCCGGAATCTTGTTGCGGATAAATTCTTCATCCTCTTCGTTCCGTACTTTGTTGGCCACTACCTTAACCTGAGTAATGCCAAGATCCTTTGCAAGACGTTTTACGTTTTTGTAGGTCTGTACACTTCTTGCACCTGGTTCGATCACCACAATAAATTCGTCCATGCTCTCCGTGGTTCCCCGGCCCAGATGCTCCAGACCGGCTTCCATATCCATAATTACCACATCATCCCTGTGCACTACAAGGTTGCTGATGATTCTTTTTAACATGACATGTTCAGGACAGACACATCCGCCTCCGCCTGTTTCCACGGTTCCAAGGACAAGCAGCTTTACACCATTACAAACCTTTCCGTAGGTGTCCGGAATGTCGTCTACCTTCGGATTCAGTGTATAAAACTGATTCTGGCTGTTGGCTCCGGTACGCTCCTCTACCAGCTTACGCATCTTGGAAATGGGAACGATGGAATCTAAAGTCTCCTCATCAAATCCAAGAGCCAGTCCCAGGTTTGCGTCCGGGTCAACATCAGCTGCAAGGACCTTTTTCCCTTCATCTGCATATAGTCTGGCAAGTGTTGCCGCAAAAGTTGTCTTTCCTACTCCGCCTTTACCGGTTACTGCTATTTTCATAAGTTAATCGCGCCTTTCCTTCGATCAGATTCCGAGAGCGTCACGTTTTTCTTCGATTCTCGCAATCATAAGATCGCCTAATTTATCAATATCTTTCTCAACTGTATATGCTGCCTCTACCCAGTCACGTACCCCTTCTGTAAGGAGGCTTGCAACCTCTGTAGAACCGGAAACATATGGGTCTACACCAAGATATGTATCAAGACCAGTTGCTACTACATAGTTTCCAATGGAAACTGCCTTCTCAGACATCCACTCAGGAGCACATCCTACTACTGGAAGCTGGGAAATGTTCAGTCCGGAATCCTTGGCAAGCTCAGAAGCAAGGATCAGCATACGGCTGATATCAACACAGGATCCCATATGTAATACTGGCGGGATATCTGCAAGCTCGCAAACACGTTTCAGACCAGCACCGCAAAGGTCTTTTGCAGCTTTGTCCATAAGTCCTGCACGAGCAGCTGCCTGAGCGGAACATCCGGAAGCGATGATCACGATATCGTTTGCGATCAGTTTCTTCATAAGTTCGATGTGAGCTGTGTCAGGTCTGACCTTCGGGTTGTTACATCCAACCATAGCAACAGCACCACGGATAACACCAGATGTAATACACTCAAGAAGAGGTTTGGTGGTACCAGTCTCGTCTACCTGAGAGTTTGTTACGCCGTCAAGTGTCTTAACGATTGCTTCTACAGAGTAACCAACAGTAGCTTTATGTTTCAGATCCGGGATATGTACAAGCTCTGGTTTTCTGTTCTTGAAGTTCTCACATGCAAGTTTTACGATCTGTTTTGCTTTCTCTCCTGCTGTACCTGCATCAAATTCAATGAAATCGGAATCTGGCATCTGGCAGATTGGAGAAGTTGTGATGAATTTTGTATGGAAGCATTTGGAAAGAGGTCCAAGTGCCGGGAAAATACACTGAACGTCAACTACGATTGCCTCACAGGCACCTGTCAGTACAACGTTCTCCTGCTGTAAGAAGTTACCTGCCATCGGAATACCGCGACGCATTGCAACCTCATTAGATGTACAGCATACACCGGAAACAGTGATTCCCTTAGCACCCATGGATTTCGCATAGTCGATCATCTCTTTGCTGTCTGCATACTCACAGATCATCTCAGAAAGACTCGGGTCATGTCCATGAACAACGATGTTTACATTCTCTGCATTCATAACACCAAGGTTAGCCTCGGTATCGATTGGCTTTGGAGTTCCGAAAAGGACATCAGAGAACTCAGTTCCGCACATGGAACCGCCCCATCCATCGGAAAGACCGTTACGAAGCGCCTGACGGATCAGAGCCTCCGGTTTACTTGTGTTACCCATATGAGTCATATGAAGTGCACAGGAAACCTCACGGTCAATTGCTCTTGGCTCAATTCCAGCTGCATGCCACAGATCCTGTGTATGCTGAGGTGCTCTCTTAAGCCATCTGGAATATCCTCTGATCTTTCCGTATTCTTCCTGAGCAAGATCAGACATTTCATGAGCCAGATCATAGATGTCTTTACCCTCTGTCTCAACGCCCCACTCTTTTGCAATACGGATCAGCTTCTCAGGATCTTTCACCTGATAGTCGCCGCCCTCTTTTGCATGTCCAAGTGTGATACAGATCTCACGTCCGTGATCAGAGTGTGTAGCTGCGCCGCCTGCTGTGAAACGAAGGAAGTTTCTTCCTACGATACCATGTACATCGCATCCGCAGATACCTCTCGGTGCCTTAGGTGTAATACGGCACGGACCCATTGAACAGATTCGGCAACATACGCCCTGCTCACCGAATTTACAGTGTGGAGTCTGATTCTTAACACGCATCTGCCAGGAATCAGCGCCTACCTTTGCACCAGTCTCAAGAAGACGGGCTGTGGCAGCTTCGAATTCTTCCACTGTAGTTAATTTGAATTCACTCATTATTGACCTCCTCTAAGTATGTGTTACTTTTGATAAATTTATTTATATTCCGTTTTCCGGAACCCATCCCCTCCCATGGGATAAATACCTGACAAAAATTCCGCAGCAGCGTTCTTGCCTGCTGCGAATTATAATGCCATTTCTATCCTCTTATCACATAAACATGTGGGGTAAGGGGGACTTCCCTTATAAAACAAGCTTATCTACGATCTCACGAAGAGCCATCTTTACCGGATTATCTTCCGGAAGCCCTGCAGTCGGTTTACCCTCGCAGTCATACTCGTAAACAGTCTCATCCTGCGGCACTACGCCAAGAAGATGAAGACCCTGCTTCTCAATCTCTTCTTTGATTCCGTCATTCAGCTTTCCGCCAGGAGCACGGTTAATGATAAGGCCTACTGTATCCGGGTGCATATCACATTCTTTAATAAGCTCTGCAATACGACCTACAGCCTGTACACCTCTTCTGGAACAGTCACTGACCAGAATCGCTGTCTGCATGGACGGAAGTACTCCCCTGCTGATGTGCTCCATACCAGCTTCGTTATCAACTACGATATAAGGATAATTATTCTGGTATTTGGCAAGCTGGGTCTGAAGAAGTCCATTTACAAAACAGTAGCAGCCTTTTCCCTGGGTTCTGCCCATAACCAGAAGATCAAAATCATCATCTTCTACCAGAGCATCCTCAAAACGTCTTTCAGCGTAATCCGCCTTGGACATTCCCGCCGGGATCGGATTCTCGCTTGCAAGCTCTGCGCGAGCAATTTCTTCCCTTACATCACCAAGTGTAGTCTCCACTTCTACTCCAAGAACTTCGTTCAGATTTGAGTTTGCGTCAGCATCTACTGCAAGGATCGGTCCTTTGCCTTTCTCGCAGAGATACTGGATCAGCATTCCGCATAATGTGGTTTTACCAACGCCGCCTTTACCTGCGACAGCAATTACATGTGCCATAATACTATCAATTGCCTCCTGAAAAATTTAAGTCAAAATCGATTAGATTAAAGTACAAAGTCCGGATCTGTCAATGATCTCGGATACATCTTTCCATTTATTCAAAGCATACAGATGGATGCCATCTACGCCGAGAGCGCGGTACTCGTCGATCTGTCTGATCGTGTACTCGATTCCCTCTTCTTTGAATCTCTTGATCTTATCATCATAGAACATATCAAACGGCTTGCCATCAGCATCTTTTGCTGCAAATGGATTCGGGAACAGCCAGTTTCTGGAGATGAGTCTGCAAAGCTCACGGTCCATTACACAACCGTTACGGGAAAGTGCCATATTAATTGTAGCGGACATGTCAAGAATTGGCATAACTCCTACGTCTACAGGCATTGTAACACCAGCCTCACGGATTGAATCCAGCCAGTATTTAAACTGCTCCATATCCCAGCAAAGCTGAGTCATGATATAATCGGCACCATTGTCCTGTTTCTGTCTCAGAACTGCAATATCAGCATCAAGGCTGCGGCATGCAATGTGTCCCTCCGGAGATCCTGCAACTGCGATTTCGAATTTGTCACCAAATTCGTCACGGACAAATTTAACAAGATCTGTAGCGTAGTTGAAATCACCGCAGGTTGTTGTTTCACCAAGCGGAATATCTCCACGAAGTGCAAGCATATGATCTACACCCTCTGCAAGGTACTGATCCAGCTGCTCTTTGATTCCCTCTTTTGTGTTCTTGATTACTGTGAAATGGGTAACCGGTGTTGTTCCGGCTTTCTTGATCATCTGGCATACTTCTCTGTTAGCACCAACGTTTCCGCCGCCTGCACCGTATGTACAGGAAATGTACGCAGGTTTGTATTTCATCAGATGATCGATCGTCCCAGGAAGGTTATCCATCCCCTTTTCTGTCTTCGGCGGAAATAGCTCGAAAGACAGAAGCATTCTTTCTCTCATTGCTTCTGACAATTTCATAATTACATACCTCCACGTATTAAGTAATTTTTATTCTAAAGGCATAATGCCTCAAGATCTGATAAGCATCACGGATTACTGAAGCAATCCGCTTTTGTTCTTCTGTATCAGCAGAAAACGTTACTGTACACTTTGTTTGCAAATGCACCTTATGAAACACTTCCACTGAACAGTAATCAGAAAATCCATGTCAGTCACATTTTACTTTAACGATACTGTTCGCAAGGTCTACCATAAGGATGGTTCCCTCTACCACTCTTTCATCACCCATAATATCGCGGAGAACAAGTTTGTTTCCATCTACATTAATACGGCTGACGTTCTTGAAGATTACAGAATCGTCATTTTCTTTATATACAGTTGCTAAACACATAATAATGCCTCCTTATTTCATTTCCTCTTTCACAAGAGTCAGGGCAAGGCCAAGGCGCATGTTGCCTTTCTGGAAATCGGATACGCTTTCCTTAATGGTCTTCGCAGCGGCATCCATTCCCATCTTGGCAAGATTATCCGCCATCTGGTCAAGTTCTGCTGCATGGTGCTCATTGTGCTGAAGCATATAGGTAAGAAGAGCTACTGTCTCATTCCTGCAGTCCCCTCCCTGGCAGCCGCCGCAGTCTGTACTGCAGTTCTGTCCCTCATTATGTGTATGGTCATGACCTTCTGTTCCGTCATGGGTATGCGCATGTGTATGGCTCACTCCGTCTGCATGGGTATGCTGGTGGGTATGCTCATGACCATGCTGGATCAGATTGCCGTTTTCATCTTTGATCAAATGCATAGTAACTACTCCTTTCCGCCTTGAATGCGGCAGACAAATCATAACATTGTTTCTCTTCCAGGCACGAAAAAAACTCACGCCGGCAACGTGAGAAAACATGTAAGAATGGATATAAAGATATTCTATTCCCTTTTAATATAATGAGATTCCGCATACCTCATACCTTCATGCATAACACATTTTCTTTCTTCTACCTAAAAAATCGCAGAGTTATGACATAAATTTATCAAATTTTTCTTTTATTATACAACCTTTCTCATTATTACGCAAGGAGATAATTATAAAATTTCACCAAATTTCAACGCTTTACCACACAAATATATGTTTTAATTTCTGTACAATTTTACCAGTTATTTCTAAAGTTTGTCTAAAGATTAACGAATGCGTATTTAAGCAAAAAACAGGTGAATGTTTTGTAATTATATGCTATAATGAATGAAATTTATTGGTTGCTGATTACTTCATGAGCAGCAGCATTTATTGTTTAATGAGGAGGAATTAGCTTTGAGAGAAACCGTATTCCTGAATACCGACAGAGAAATGCCCCTTTTAGGGCTTGGTGTATATAAAACAGCAGATAACGAAGCAGAGACAGCCATTACAGCTGCAGTGAACGCGGGCTACCGTCTTATTGACACTGCTTCCGCTTACAAAAACGAAGAAAGTGTAGGCAAGGCAATTGCCAAATGTGGTGTCCCACGCAAAGAACTTTTTATCACCAGCAAGATCTGGAACAATGCGCAGCGCCTTGGAGATGTAGATGGTGCTTTTTACAGAAGCATGGAGCGGTTGAAGCTGGATTATCTGGATCTTTATCTGATTCACTGGCCGGTGCCTGGCTGCTATACCGGAACCTGGCTGGAGATGGCCAAACTTCTTGAAACCGGCCGTGTACTTTCCATCGGCGTCAGCAATTTCCAGATTCATCATCTGGAAGAGCTTAAGAAAATTTCCGGTATTGTACCTGCTGTCAACCAGATCGAATGTCATCCGCTTTGCTATCCGAAAGAACTGATTGAATATTGCCAGTCGGAAGGAATTCAGGTTCAGGCTTATGCACCGCTTGCCAGAGGTGCTTACCTTGACAATGATGTAATGTGTGTTCTCGGAACCAAGTATGCACATACTCCTGCTCAGGTCGGTCTTCGCTGGGCAATCCAAAAGGGTATTTCTGTAATTCCGAAATCCGTCAATCCAGACCGCATTGCTTCCAACGCCAATATTTTTGATTTCAACATTGAGGATGAAGATATGGCGATCATGGATACTTTAAATGAAGATCTCCATACATCCCATGTGCCGGATGATCTGAAGGATGTTATTTTTTAATCTTTTCACTCTTTGTAAATTATTAACTGCCAGAACATTGAGCATACTCTTTCGTTTTTTTGCTCACTGCTCTGGCAGTTTTTTGCGGTTCTATTCTTTCAGTTATATTTTCTGTATTTTATATTTTGCAACAGCTTATTTGCTGAATATAGCATTCACAGTTCCCAGGAAATTTCTCCCTGTTTCTCTCTCTGCATCAGGTCTTTCACAGCTTCAGATGCAGGCTTGTTTTCAAACAGAAGCTTATTTACTTCCATAATGATCGGCATTTCCACATTATATTTCTCAGCCAGCGCTTTGGCTGCCTTTGCGGAATAAACGCCCTCCACAACCATCTGCACTTCATCCATAGCCTGCTTCATGGTGTAACCCTGTCCCATCAGATAGCCGGCGCGTCTGTTTCGGCTGTGCACACTGGCACAGGTAACAATCAGATCACCAATTCCGGAAAGGCCGGCAAAAGTCTCCAATTTAGCGCCCATCTTGACACCAAGCCGCGCCATCTCTGCTATTCCTCTTGTGATCAAAGCAGCCTTTGTATTATCTCCATACCCTAAGCCATCAGCAGTCCCTGCTGCCAGGGCGATTACATTCTTAAGGGCACCGCCAAGCTCTACCCCCAGCATATCCGGTGTCGTATACACCCGGAAAACAGGGCTCATAAAAAGGCCCTGGAGATATTCAGCGGTCTCTTTTTTGCGGGCACTGACTACACACGTAGTAGGGAGTCCGCGGCTTACTTCTTCCGCATGGCTTGGTCCTGAAAGCACACAAACATCTGCCTGAGGAATCTCTTCTTTAATAATATCACACACAGGCATAAGCGTATTTTCTTCTACACCTTTCGCCACATTTACAATAATCTGTCCCCGTCGAATCAATGGGGAAAGTCGTTTGCTGATAGCACGCATATAAGCAGATGGTGAGGCAAATACAACTATATCTGGTGAATCCAAAGCTGTCTTTTCATCACCGGTTATCACAATTCCATCCGGAATTTTAATTCCGGGAAGCTTTTTCGGATCCTCCCGGGTCTGATTCAGACTGGCTGCCTTTTCCGGATGTGCAGACCACAACATAACCTGATGACCATTGTTGTGAAGCAGTATTGCAAGTGCTGTTCCCCAGCTTCCGGTTCCCATTACGCTGATTTTTGCCATTTTATCACCTCATCTTATTTGGCTGCAGTTTTCGCTGCACCAAGCTTATTCTCAGTTCCATTTAAAAGGCGGTAAATATTCGCCCTGTGTCTGTAAATTGCAAGTGCTGTCATAAGTCCCATGATCACATCCATCTCAAATGTATGAGGGAAATCCATGCCATAACTTCCCGCAGCGCCAAACCCAATGAAACAAATCAGCGCACCTACATATGCTGCCATTGACCCCAATGACACATAGCGGGTAATAGCTACCAGCCCAATAAAGATCACCGCGCAGATCAGAAATACTCTCCAGTCCATTGCCAGCAGCATTCCCGCAGAAGCTGCAATTCCCTTGCCGCCCCTGAATCCAAGATAAAACGGAAAATTATGTCCAAGCACGCAGCCTGCTGCCGTGTACATGCCAAGCAATGGAAGAATTTCCTGATACCGATTCTTAAATACTGCATCCACGATCAGAATGGCAATCACACATTTAAGCATATCGCCAATAAGAGTCATTGCCCCCGCTTTTTTTCCAAGAGTACGAAGGGCATTGGTAGTTCCTGCATTGCCGCTTCCATATTGACGGATATCCATGTGATGGATTTTTCCGATAATGTATGACGTCTGAAACATTCCAAACAAATATCCAATAGCCAGACAAATAATACGTTCCATCTTTATTCCTTCTCTCCGCGCTCTCTTACAATAAGTTTCAGCGGTGTGCCCCCAAAGTCAAAGGCATCCCGGATTTTATTTTCCAGATATCTGGTATAGGAAAAATGCATAAGTTCTTTGTCATTGACAAAGATTACGAATGTAGGCGGTTTTACCGCAACCTGTGTCATGTAGAAAATTTTCAGACGGCGGCCCCTGTCAGACGGCGGCTGCTGCATGGCAACTGCTTCTGCAAGGATCTCATTAAGCACACCAGTCTGGATACGCATAGTTTGATTCTCAATTACCGCATCCAGTGTCTCAAACATTCTGGAAATCCGAAGTCCTGTTCGGGCAGAAATAAACACGATTTCTGCATAAGGCATAAAGGAAAGGACCTCCCGAATACGGTTAGTATGTTTGTAAATGGTCTTGTCATTTTTCTCAATAGCATCCCATTTATTCACTGCAATGATCACGCCCTTGCCTTTCTCATGGGCAATTCCGGCAATTTTTGCATCCTGCTCTGTAACGCCTTCTGATGCATCGATCATTACAACTACAACATCTGCACGTTCTACAGCTGTTACAGTACGGATCACACTGAAGCGCTCAATTTCTTCTTTTACTTTTGCTTTACGGCGGAGTCCGGCTGTATCGATAAAAATATAATCTTTTTCGTTCCAGGTAACCTTCGTATCAACTGCATCACGAGTGGTTCCAGCAATATCTGAAACGATTACACGGTCTTCCCCCAGCAGCTTATTGATCAGAGAGGACTTACCAACATTAGGTTTACCTACAATAGCAATCTTCGGAATATCAGAATCCTCATCCTCTCCCGTATCCTCCGGGAAATGTTTTACGACCTCATCAAGCATATCTCCAAGTCCCTGACGGTTAGCTGCAGAAATGGCAAATGGCTCGCCGATTCCCAGATTATAAAATTCATAAACATCCATCATATATTTCTGAATGCTGTCCACCTTATTCACTGCAAGTACCACTGGTTTGCCGCTGCGGCGAAGCATATCTGCAACTTTCGCATCAGAATCCACAAGTCCCTGATGTACATCTGTAATAAAGATAATGACATCCGCAGTATCAATAGCGATCTGAGCCTGCTCCCTCATCTGAGAAAGAATCACATCGCCGCTATCCGGTTCAATACCACCTGTGTCAATAATAGTAAAATCATTATCCAGCCATGATACATCTGCATAAATTCTGTCTCTGGTTACACCTGGCGTATCTTTAACAATGGAAATCTTATCCCCTGCCAGTACATTAAACAATGTGGATTTTCCTACATTAGGCCTGCCCACAATTGCTACTACCGGTTTGCTCATACATTTGTCTCCTTTTCTGTTTCTTATGTTCAATCGGATCAAGGACTGCAGACACAAGGTCTGAACCACCTTCATCCACAATTACAATTTCTACATTCAGTTTCCTGGAAAGCTCTTCCACAGAAATATCATCCAGAAAAACATCTTCTTCATTTTTCAGCATGTTGCAGGGAAGCAAAAGCTTCTCTCCAAGGTCTCTGCCGCTTAATTGTCTGATCAGATCCTGTCCCGTGATCAAACCAGACACCGTAATCGTTTCTCCGAAAAATTCGTTTCTTATGGAGATCACATCCACTTCTACATTTGGAAATTTCTCATGGATCATCTCCATATATTTCTTAATAAATGGTGCCGCCAAAGCACCTGTAGCACTGACAGCCTTTATCCTTCGGTCATCTCCTGTCCTGCCTGCAACAGCTTCTTTCACTTCTTCGCCAAGGAGCCGAAGCATTCCCACACCGTTTTCCAGCTGAAGATAGCCATCATAGGACTCTTCCAGGGGCAGATCCTTCCCTGCCAGAATGTACCATTCATCTGAAGCATGGATAAAATGAATGCCATACTGGTCCATCATTTTCTTCTGCCAGGAATGAATAATATCCAGAACTTCTAATGCATCTTCCTTCTGAAACTGTTCCATCGGATACAGCCCCTCACGAAACTTAGTCAGACCAACCGGAACTACTGAAACGCTCTGAAGTACTGGTGCATAGGCAGACATCTTGCGAATACTGTCATCCAGTTCCTTACCGTCATTAACTCCTTTGCACAAAACAATCTGCCCATTCATAGTGATTCCTGCATCATACAGTTTCTGAAGCTTCTTCAATGCATCCCCGGCGAAGCGGTTATGGAGCATTTTACATCTCAGTTCCGGATTCATGGTCTGGATGGAAATATTAATGGGCTCCAGATGGTACCGGATGATCCGGTCTATATCATGATCACTCATATTGGTCAGGGTCACATAATTTCCCTGTATGAAGGACAATCTGGAATCATCATCTTTAAAATAAAGAGTATCTCTCATTCCAGGCGGCATCTGGTCAATAAAACAGAAAATGCAGTGATTGGAACAGGAACGATAATCATCCATCAGATCCTTCTCAAAGGTAATCCCAAGGTCTTCTTCATATTCCTTCTCCACCTCCAGCTCCCAGATCTCTCCGTTTGCCTTTTCCACTTCCAGAACAACGAATTCTTCATTCATCAGATATCGGTAGTCAAATATATCTTCCACAGGCTGACCGTTTACAGTGAGCAGTATATCTCCCGGCACAAGCTCCAGTTCCTGTGCGATACTTCCATCCTGCACAATTGCAATCACGTGTTTATTTTGTTTCTTCACATTTATCTCCATTATAAGTCAAATGCGATCTGTCGCGTCAGCTCTGTTCCAGAATCTGTTTGAAAAATCATTTTTCAAATACATTTTAAGATTCAGAGACCCGAATACAACATCACAGATCGTCCATCTCTGGCTCAGCATAATAAAGCCATTATTTTTAATATAACAAGTTTTCCCGAAAAACACAACAAAAAATTTCATTTCATTCTCACGTCCGGGTAATTTTTCAAGTAAAAATCAATAAATTCCTTGACGACATTTAGGGCAAATGTTATAAATATAAAGAAGAGATCTGTAAAGGTAAAGGACACGTGTCCCCATTTTTTGCAGATAATCGAATCGATAATTAGCATACTACTTAGGAGGAATATCATGCCGAACATAGAATTGCTTGAGAAATCTATGCCTGTCGCACCTATTCGTATCGCAGCGCTGGAGGGCTGCCGCGAACTTGCAGAGGAGGTAGACAGAAACCTGGTAAAATTCCGTAAGGAACTTGTAGAAAAGAAAGGCCTTGACAATATCCCACAGGGATACAGCGAAGACTCTTTTATCGTGGAGTGCGAATGTCCGCGTTTCGGTACCGGTGAAGGTAAGGGAATCATTAAGGAATCTGTCCGAGGAACTGATCTTTACATTATGGTAGATGTTACCAACTACAGTTCCACATACACTGTCTGCGGTCACGAGAATCACATGTCTCCGGATAACCATTTTCAGGATCTGAAGAGAATTATTTCCGCAGCTACAGGTAAGGCACATCGTATCAATGTAATCATGCCATTCCTTTATGAAGGCCGTCAGCACAGACGTAAGAAGAGAGAATCTCTTGACTGCGCACTGGCACTTCGTGAATTAAGTGATATGGGCGTAGCCAATATCATCACTTTTGATGCTCATGATCCGCGTGTGCAGAACTCCATTCCGTTAAATGGTTTTGACAACTTTTTCCCAACCTATCAGTTCCTGAAAGCGCTGATAAAGAACGTTGACAATTTCCAGGTTGACAATGATCATCTCATGATCATCAGTCCGGATGAGGGTGCTATGTCCAGAGCCGTATATTTTTCCAATATTCTGGGCGTTGATATGGGCATGTTCTATAAGAGACGTGATTATTCCACAGTGGTAAATGGCAAGAACCCCATCGTAGCTCATGAGTTCCTTGGCGACTCTGTAGAAGGCAAAGACGTTGTTATCATCGACGACATGATTTCTTCTGGAGAAAGTATGCTTGACGTTGCCAAACAGATCAAAGAACGTCACGCCAACCGTGTATTCATCTGCACTACTTACGGTCTGTTTACAGAAGGTATGGATAAATTTGACGCTTACTATGAGAAAGGCTGGATTGACAAGGTTATCACAACCAACCTGAATTACCGTATTCCGGAGCTTCTTACCAGACCTTACTATGTGGAAGCAAATATGAGCAAATATCTTGCAAGTATTATGGATATCATCAACCATGATGTTTCTGTTGAGAAGGTTCGTTCCAGCAATGAGAAGATCATGGATCTGATGAAGCGTGTAAATCAGTAATAGACAATAAATAAACAAACAAAGCCCTGTTCCACATTATCTCGTTTGTGGCACAGGGCTTCTTTATATTTACATATTTGCATGGATCGTAAACCGCATCTATACGTGTCTGGCACATTATTTTTCCCGAAGAATGCCCAGAAAAGCTGCCAGATTTCCTCTCCTGCCATGGGATGCCCTGTGGGAAAAGAGGAATTCCGGATTGCAGCAGGTGCAAATTCCAGGCACGGAAATATGATCTTCTTTTATTCCTGCCTCCAGAAAAATAATGTGGTTTGCTTCCCAAAGATTCAGCTGGTACTTACCATTCTTCTTTTTATAAAAAAGCCTTTCCCAGTACTTCTCTTCAAAAGCTTTCTGAAATTCCAGAATCACATCTTCGCTTACTTCATAGCAATCCTGACAGATAGAGGGACCAATTGCCGTAAAAATTTCCTCCGGATCTGAGCCAAACTGCTCTGCCATTTTCTCTATAGTCACCTTACCGATTTTCCCAACTGTCCCGCGCCATCCGGAATGAGACAAGCCCACGGCTTTGTGAACCGGATCTACGAAATACAGCGGCACACAATCTGCATAAAAGGTGCATAAAACAACACCTGGAACATTGGTGATCATTCCATCCACATCTTTATATGTTCTTGGACGCGTTACACCTTTCCCCCTGTCTTCTGCCCCCACCAGCTGCACGTTTGTAGTGTGTGTCTGATCAGATGTGACAATATCTTCCAAAGAAAAGCCTACCGCTGCACTAAGTCTGCGATAATTGTCTTTTACCGCGTTTTCTTCATCACCTCTTGTAAAGCTAAGATTCATAGATGAAAAAATTCCCTGGCTTACACCGCCAAGTCTTGTACTGAAACAATGCACAATATCCGGGAACTGTTCAAAAGAGGGATAAGTAAGATAGGTGACTCCATTATTTTCTTTTACTTGCATATGAAGTTTATTTTCGTTATGCCATTTAATCTTCATCTGATTCTCCTCTTCTTCTGATCTCACAGTTCTTCTCGAACCTGTTAAGAATTCATTCTCTAGAGCGTGTTTGAAAAAGGCTTTCTGCAAGATGTGCGTCACAATTTGTGGGAGATTTTGTCCGGATAAGGGCGCCGCAGCGAGCTACGTCAACAGAATTCTGGCATAGTATACCGCAAAGTGGGGCATACAGATTGCAGGAATATTTTTTCAAACAGGCTCTGGCTCACTGACAGAAATCAAAGGCATTTTTTATCCAGCAGATCTTATCGCCGTTGATTCCCACCACATCAAACCTGCATCTCACATCCATGCTTCTGTAATGGTTCTTCAAATATTCCACTGCCACCTTGGAAATCACCAGCTGCTTTCTGCCGTCCACTGCTGCCAGTGGACTTCCGGAGCGTTCCGTACTTCTGTACTTAACCTCCACAAAAATCAACCATCCATCAGCAGTCATTCCGATCAGGTCGATTTCCCCCAGCCAGTTCCTGTAATTTCGCTCCAGAATCATCACGCCCTGGGAAACCAGATAATCTGCAGCGATTTCTTCATAAAAAGCACCTACTTTTCGCTTGTTTTTCTGCATAAAAACTCCCATATATACTTCTGTGTAGGTATCTTTTGTATTCATAACTGCAAAACATATTCATATCCGGATCATCAGCCATTTCAAATTTTCACATTATCCTATAAAATTCTTTATAAAAGTTGCCCTGTGTATCGGACTTGGGCCATATTTTTTCAAGGCTTCAATATGTGCTGCAGCTCCATACCCCTTATTTGAGGCAAAGCCATATTCTGGCATCACTTTATCGTACTCTACCATCATCCGGTCTCTTGTGACCTTAGCTACAATGCTGGCAGCTGCAATGGAAATACTCTTGGCATCCCCTTTTATAATCGGCACCTGAGGTATGGTCACGTCGGGAATGGTTACTGCATCATTGAGAAGAATCTGCGGCACCGGCTCCAGCTTGCTGACAGCCTCACGCATTGCCTCATAGGTAGCCTGAAGAATATTGATCTCATCAATTCTCCGGGGACTTGCCATTCCGATTCCAACAGCTACCGCATTCTCCATGATCACGTCATACAATTCATCCCTTTTTTTTGCGCTTAACTGTTTGGAATCATTAAGATACAGGATTTTGCAGTCTCTTGGCAAAATAACAGCACCTGCTACAACAGGACCTGCCAGCGGGCCTCTTCCAACTTCATCAATTCCGCACACATAGCCCAGATCTTCGTATTTGCGCTCAAATTCCTTCATCTTTTCTGTGCGCAGAAGTTCTTTCTGGTAAGCCTCTTCTTTCTTATGAAGCTGCTCCAGAAGCTTCCTGACTCCACTTCTTGTATCCTCTTTGTATTTTTCAAAAAGAGCGGCATATTCTCCCGGTTCTGCTGCCTGGATCTCACTCTTTATTTCTCCGATTTTCTGCATATTATTTACCTTCTTCTGGCACCCACTCCAAAGTGATTCTTCCAATCTTTCCAGAGCGGAAGTCATCGAACAGAATCAGAGAGGCCTTTGCATAGTCCAGTTCCTCTCCTTTCTTCAGACATCCTCTGGAGCGCGCGATTGCTTCTAATATCTGCACAGCTGTGCCTTCCTCCTGGATCTGATAGCGTTTCTCCAATGCACCAGAATATTTTTCCCGAAGGAAATCAATAAGCGTAAGGGAAAGCTCCTCCATATTCAGAATATCATCCTTGATAGAGCCAATATAGGCAAGACGCATTCCCACTGCCTCATCTTCAAACTTGGGCCAGAGAATCCCAGGAGTATCCAGAAGCTCCACATTCTTATTTAGGCGGATCCACTGTTTGCCCTTGGTTACACCTGGCTTGTTTCCTGTCTTGGCGCATGCTCTTCCAGCAAAAGTATTAATAAAAGTAGACTTACCAACGTTAGGAATTCCTACTACCATAGCACGGATCGGGCGGTTTTTGATTCCTCTTCTTCTGTCCCTCTCAGTCTTCTCCCTGCAGGCTTCCTGAATAGCCGCCTGAATCGCTTTCATACCAGAGCCGCTGCGGGAATCTACTTTTACCACATAGAACCCTTTCCCCTGAAAATAAGCTTTCCATGCTTCATTCTGGCGTTCATCTCCAAGATCTGATTTGTTCAAAAGGATCAGCCTTGCTTTATTTTTCCCAAGCTCGTCAATATCCGGATTCCGGCTTGCAAGGGGAACCCTGGAGTCCACAAGCTCAATGATCAGGTCGATCAGCTTAATGTCCTCCTGCATCTGTCTTTTCGCTTTGGTCATATGACCAGGATACCATTGTACGTTCATATTTACCTCATTCTTGCAGCTGTTCAGCAGATACCGTTCCACAAAGCGTGTAACCGCGAACGTGCTGAACAATCACTTATTTTTTATAAAAGTCTCACAGTTTAATTATTCAACGGCCCTATGTCTTTCTTCGGGGATATCTGGAACCAGAGCTTACCAGTTATATATTTCTTATTCACTCGTCCGATATCGCCATAACGGCTGTCTTCGCTGTTATTACGGTTATCGCCCAGGACAAAGTACTCTCCCGCTTCCAGTGTAATGGCATTGGCTGCCATTCCCGGATTGTTGATCGCGGGAAAATCTTTGCCTTCTTTATATGTCTCTCCATTGATCAGAATTCTTCCATTCACGATCTGAATGGTCTCACCTGGAAGTCCGATCACACGGCGGATATGAAGAGCCGCATCATCACTTGCATTTGTGCGGAATACAATAAGGTCGCCGCGTTTCGGCGAGGACGCTTTATAAGCAAGCTTGTTTACAAAATACCGGCTTCCAACTGCCAGAGTAGGCTCCATGGAGCTCTCCTGCATCGTCACAGACTGAAATAGCATCATGGAGGTCAGCACTGCAAAGATCAGTGTAACTGCGATCTCGAATACCCAGATCAAAACTTTTTTCAGTTTACTGTCTTCCAATTTCTCCATGGCACCAGAAAAAGATTTTTTCTCCAGTTTTGCAATTTCCGGCATGTTGAACAACTGCTCTTTTTCTCTTTTATTTCTTCTGTCGCTCATATCTACTCCATTCGTGTCATAATTGCATGTCCTGCGTCTGGTTCCAAAACGCTTTTTTCATCTCAGGCCAGATACTTTATTATCTTATCACATATCCCGAAAAAGAAAAAGAAAAAATAATCAAAAAAATGCTGCCCAGACAGTCATCACGGCCATCTGCGCAGCAAATGTCACTGTTCGTATTCACTTCGTTCCCGAAAGCACTTCACGGAACATTACCAGTGAACAGCAACCAGCAATTTTCAATTGAAATTATTTAACAAGCTCTTTAACCTTAGCAGCTTTACCTACACGGTCTCTTAAGTAGTTCAGTTTCGCACGGCGAACTTTACCACGACGGATAACTTCTACTTCCTTTACGTGTGGGGAATGAAGCGGCCATGTTTTCTCAACGCCAACGCCGTTGGAAGCTTTTCTTACTGTGAAAGTAGCTCTGGTGCTTCCGCCCTGTTTCTTTAATACAGTTCCTTCAAAGATCTGAATACGCTCACGGTTACCCTCTTTGATCAGTGCGTGTACTCTTACGGTATCACCTACGTTAAACTGTGGAACGTCTTTTTTCAGCTGTTCTGCTTCGATGTTTTTAATAATTTCGTTCATTTTATTCTCTCCTTATTCTCTGGATGTTCTTAATACCCATCACGGTAACAGCGGACCATCTTTTTTCACAACATAAGTGATTATACTATAATTATTTTCTGTTTGCAACCATTATTTTTATAAAAAGCCCATAAAACAAGTCACAAATTTTTTTCAAAGACAACCTTCCAAAACCATTACCAACAGATAACCTCGCAGCCATCCTCTGTTACCAGTACGGTTACTTCCCACTGGGCAGAAGGCATACCGTCCTCAGTGCGTACTGTCCAGTCATCTTCCTCATCTGTATATACTTCATCGCTTCCCATATTTACCATAGGCTCAATGGTAAACATCATTCCCGGCTCCATGATCACGCCGCTGTTCTCTTCGGAAGTATAGCTTACCCAGGGATCCTCATGGAATTCCAGGCCAACGCCATGTCCGCCGATTTCTTTTACAATTGTGTAGCCATTTTCAAGTGCATGCATATGAACAGCGTGACCCATATTTCCAATAGGTTCCCATGGTTTTACCTTGGAAATACCGATTTCCACACATTCTTTGGTTACGCGGACCAGTTTTTCTTTCTCAGGACTTACATTTCCAATACAGAACATACGGGATGAGTCAGAAAAATAGCCATTGTAAATTGTAGAAACGTCTACGTTCACTATATCACCGTCCTTCAGGATCTCATCCTCAGATGGAATTCCGTGGCATACCACCTCATTCACAGAAGTACACACGCTCTTTGGAAACCCTTCATAATTCAACGGTGCCGGGATTCCTCCATGACGCACAGTTTCCTCATGTACCCAATGATCGATTTCTTCTGTTGATACACCAGCTTTAATATGCTCTGCCACATAATCAAGTACTGCAACATTGATTCGACAGCTCTCTTTAATCTTCTCAATCTGCTCTGGAGTCTTGATCAGTTTATGATCCAGAACCGGATATCCTTTCTGACGCAGGATTTCTACTTTCGCATCAAAAGCCTCATGGCATTTTTTATATTTCTTTCCACTGCCGCACCAGCATGGATCATTACGTCCGATTTTTGTTGACATTTCACTCTCTCCTTTTATCTGTGGCTGCTGCGAATGCTACAGCAGTACTTTTTCTTTTGTAAAACATGATATAAACTCACTCTGTTTCTCATTTTATACTTGAAACAGATAAATTGCAACTAATTTTCTATAGAAGTCTCTACCTCCTGCAATTCATAGTAACTGTTCATATTTTTTCAGCTGTTTTTTTCCCACGCAAACAGCTAAAAGAGTTTCAAATGTAAACACAAAAAGAGTATTTCATTTTCTCTGATCTAAGAATTTGAAATACTCTTTTGCTTTTGAAAATTATATGTAACTAATTAGCTGCTGCATCTGCGCCTGCCTCTGTGGCAATATCTGCTGCACTCTCTTCACTTCCCGCCATGATCTTACTCAGTTCTTCGATCATCTCGTCATCCTTCAGTCTGAATTTGACCTCAACACGACGGGAAGCCTCTTTATCTACATTTCCATCTGCATCCAGAATCGGATTCGCCATGGAATGTCCGTTTACAGTCAGGTAATCCTGCAGATCCAGGCTCTGATCCTCAGTCAGAAACTCCCCCTGAATATCAAGAAGATACTGTGCCACTGCAAGTGAACGTTGCTGGGAAAGCTCCAGATTATACGCATAATCACCATCTGTATCTGTATAACCGTCAATAATGATCTCAGCAAGATAATTCTTATAAGTATCCTCCATCAACACCTTACAGTAAATCGGAAGTACGTTTCGGAGTGCTTCCTTACCAGCATCTGTAAGCTCCGACTCATCAACGTCAAACAATACACTGGCATCCAGTGTCAATGCACCAGTCTTGGAATCCAGATTTACATTGATATTATTTTTCTGGAATTCTTTTTGAAGTGCTTCCACAACTTCGGCCTTGACACCAATAATATTATCGATCTTTGTCTGCTGCTCACTAAGCTGCGTGGTCTTCTCATCCAGATCCGTCTGCTGCTGATTCAGAAGAGCCTGCTGCTCTTTTAACTTGGCTTCCTGCTCTGCCAGAGTCTGTGCCAGTGCAGTCAGCTTCTCATCTTTGGTCTTAATAGTTCCTTCCTGTTCTTCAATGGTATTCTGCTTGGCAAGAAGATCAGCCGTATACTCTGCCTGCAGAGCCAGCTTCTCATCTCTCTCCTGAATACTCTCGTCGTAGCTCTTCTGAGCCTGGAAAAGCGTCAATGACATGATCAGTATGAAAAGAAGCAGAACGCCGGCCATAACATCGGAATAAGAGCGCCATATATTAAAGCCTCCATCCCCTGATTTTCTTTTTTTGCGCATGTCTATCTCCTCTTATCTGAATAAGCCAAATTTTCCTTTCTGTGCCGCCTTGGAAAGCTCTTTCATGTTCTTGTTGATTTCCTCAAGAAGAGCCTGCTGTCCCTCATTCTGCTGAGCAATCAGATTGCCCAGCTTCTCTACAGAATCATTTCTTCCGCTTGCGATCAGAGATACATCTCTGGTATTCGCTGCAGTCACCTCACTGAGGAGCTTGCGGACCTGTTCCATTGTTTTATAGGAAAGTCTCTGATACTGGGCAAAATCCTCCATCTGGGCCGTAAACTGCTCTGCCATCTTGCTGTTTGCCTGGATCAGATCTGCACTTGCCTGACCTGTAGCCCCTACTCTCTCAATAGAAGAAGCTGCTGTTTCAACATATTTCTGCATTGCCTGGTTGCAGGCAACCCAGAACTTAGCTGCAGATTTCTCGGCATCCTTCAGATAATCCACAATATGCTGATAATCCTGCTGCTGCATCTTCTGGATCTCCTGATTCTCAGAAAGGATACGATTGGCAGTAGACATGTAGCGGGTCTGCATACCTCCCATCTCCCTTACCATATCTGTAATGGCTTTGTCCTGCTTGTCATAGGTCTCAGAAAGCTTCTGGCTCATAGTCTGGTACATGGCAGAAGTATAAGCTGTATTCTCTTTCTGTGCCTTTTTCAGCTGATCCAGTGCCACGTTGAAATCACGGAACTGCATATGGAAAGAATTGTTCATCTGTTTTAAAAATTCGTCCGATATTTCACGAATAGCATCCTCCTGACATCTGGTTACAGAAGAAACCAGCATATCCAGAGAATCATTCATCTTCTGGAAGGTAGGTGTGATAACCTTCTCAAAGCTGTCTGCCATCTGAACGGAAAACTGCTCTGCCATCTGTTTCATGGCGCTTGTCTGCAGCTTCTGGCTTGCAAGCAGCAGATTTCTGGACTCATTCTCCGCTGTAGGCATTACATAAGAATGAAACTTTTCAAGGAATCCCTGAAGCTCCTCTGTCATGGATGAATACTCTCCCTTCATCCCAAAGGTATAAATAATGGAAAAAGAGATACCATAAATAGAGGTAAGGAATGCTACTTTAATACCTTCCACCAGCGCTTCTACAGAAGAAGTCATGGCACTGTAATCAGTAGGCTGAAAATCCCGAAGACCCCAGACAAGACCAAGGAAAGTACCTAAAATACCAAGACTGGTAAAGATATCCGGAACCATTTCCAGAAGCTTCTTATGAACATGGATATCCAGCTCATCTTCATTAATGAATTCCTCAATATCCCCAAGACCTTCTTTACTATTGTTAATGCTGTCTGTAAAGCTGTCCATCTTCTGATCCAGATATTTATCATCGAAGAGCTCGCCTAAATATGTAAGATTCCTGGGATCTGTCTTCCCAGGAGTCTTGAACATACTGTTCAGCTCCTCTACTGCTCTGTGAAATGCCGTACTCAGATTATTCATACGGAACATTCCACCAAACATTGCGATCAGATACAGGACTGCGATCACCGCCAGAAATACGAAATTGTAGATCGTAGATGATAAGTTCCCCCTGCCGGCAAATAAAGTCAAAGCAGTGGTTCCTGCAAGAACCGCAACAAACAATACAGAATGTGTGATTTTTTTCTTCATTGTCTGCCTCCCCATTTGTATTTTCACAAAATAGATATGCCGTCTGTCGACGGCATCACCATATATGAATGCCAACTACTCTGCGCTTATAGCATCTGCAGAGCTGTTTAAAAAATCATTCCCGCAATCTGCACGCCCAAGGCTTCCATCGTAATAAATTGGTGCATTTTGTGAATTTTCCATTAATAATGGTACATTTTTTATCATAATATCACAATTTTCTAATAATAACAAGAAAAAACATACCCCTTGCCTAATGAAAAATGTTACCTGTTACTGCTCACGACCTTCACAGTAATCGTTTCACACCTTTTTCATACAGCCAGGGGTATTATATCATATTTCATATTTTCAGGCGTAAACCTTATCTTCCTCCAGGAATCTGGCCTTACCATCCTTCACTTCTACCAGGTTAATGCTGCAGTTAGGCGGCACACATCCATGCCAGAAATGTTCAGGATCCTTGTACAGGTTCTGGAGAAGAGCCCGCACTGCACATCCATGGGAAGACACCAAAATCGTTTTGTCTGCCAGAGACGGATCTGAGGTTTTTTCAAGCCAGAATTCTCTGGTACGATCCAGGACATCCTGAATATTCTCTCCATTTTCCGGACGCGGAAATTTCAGAGGATCCTTAAAAAACAGATCAAATTCTTCGCAGTTGGACTCCATAGTATTTCCAGTTCTCATAATGTGTCCTTCCAGAACCCCGAAATTAATTTCCTGAATCCTTTTATCCGGTATCACAGGAATATCACGGCCACCCAGAACTAACCGGGCAGTCTGTCTCGCACGGGTAAGAGGACTTGTAAAACAGATATCAAACTTTACATCCATCAGAGCCTCGCCCGTTCTTCTGGCAAGATCAATTCCCTCCTGAGCAAGAGGAATGTCTGCTGAACCCTGAGCCTTATGAAGGTGGTTCCAGGGCGTCAGACCGTGTCTTACAATATATAAAAGCATCAGCTTCTCAACTCGATTCCAAGGCCTTCCAGACCATTTAAAATTTTCTTCATTGCCGCAGAAATCTCGCTTTCTTCCAGGGTCTTATCGTGATCACGGAATACAAGCGCATAAGCCATAGACTTGTAGCCACCCTTGATCTGGCTTCCTTCGTAGATATCAAACAGCTGATAGCTCTCCAGGATCTTTCCGCCTCTCTGAGCAAGAATGTCCTCGATCTGACCTGCAAGCACCTGTTTCGGAACCAGCATACTGATGTCACGGGTTACTGCCGGATATTTTGCAATTCCGGTAAACTTGCGGTCAAAATTTGCAAATTCAAGAACGCTCTTGATATCGATCATTGCGATATATGCGCGCTCCCCAATTCCATAATTATCTGCAACCAGCGGATGAACCTCTCCAAGGTAACCTACAACGGTTCCCTCGTATACCATATCGGCCTGTCTTCCAGGATGAAGAAATGGTTTTCCGCTTGCCGGATCATACTCCATTTTCTTCTTCATACCGATTTTTTCGAAGAACTCCTCACAAACGCCCTTCATGTCAAAGAAATCACCGGTTCCGTACATTCCAAGTGTAAACATGGTTCTTTCATCTGGAAGCTCGGTAAGTGGAAGTGCCTTCGGAAGATATACATTTCCAAGCTCATAAAGACGAACGTCTTTGTTTCTTCTGTTATAGTTAGTTGCCAGAGAAGAAAGCATTCCATTCAGTGTACTGGTACGCATAATGCTGTAGTCCTCACCAAGAGGATTGCTGATGGTGATCACCTGACGAAGTACATTATCTTCTGGAATTCTCAGTTTGTCAAATACCTTCGGGCTCTCAAATGAGTAAGTCATACCTTCTGAGAATCCGCAGTACTCTGCAATATCTCTTGCGATATTTTCAATGCGAAGCTTGAATGGCATTTTTCCTGTAGTAGCCTCACCGGATGGCAAAGTTGTAGGAATCTTGTCATATCCGTAGAAACGTGCAATTTCTTCTGCAACATCTGCCATGCAGTGGATATCCTGGCGGAAAGTCGGTGCTACGATTTCATTTGTCTCCTCATCATAGGTGAGTTCGATCTTTGCAAGATAGCCAAGCATCTCTTCTTTGGAAAGATTTGTTCCAAGAAGACCGTTGATACGGTCTGGCTCAAATTTTACACGGGATGGCTTGCTGACCTTATTGCAGATATCAACCATACCGCCAACAACCTCACCGGCACCAAGCTCTTCCATCAGCTGGCAGGCTCTGTCGATTGCAGCCTTTGCATTATTCGGATCAAGACCTTTCTCAAACTTGCCGGAAGCATCTGTACGAAGTCCGATTCTCTTGGAAGAAAGTCTGATGTTTGTTCCATCAAAGCAGGCTGCCTCAAACAGAACTGTGTGTACGTCATCTGTGATCATGGAGTTCTCGCCGCCCATAATACCTGCGATTCCAACTGGTTTCTCACCATCGCAGATCATCAGGACGTTCTCGTCCATAATACGTTCCTGACCATCCAGTGTGACAAATTTCTCATCTTTACCCGCACAGCGTACAACAATTTCATGGTTTGCAATCGTATCGAGATCGTAAGCATGCATTGGCTGTCCAAACTCTTCCATTACATAGTTGGTGATATCTACCAGATTGTTGATCGGGCGGATTCCATTGGAAGCCAGGCAGCGCTGCATCCATTTCGGAGATGGTCCGATCTTAACATTTTTTACAACTCTTGCACAATAACGTGGGCAAAGCTCCGGTTTCTCTACAGTTACCTTTACGTAATCAGAAGCTTTTTCATCATTTCCTGTCTCTTTAACTTCCGGAGGGTAAAATTTCTTACCAAAAGTAGCTGCTGCTTCTCTTGCAATTCCAAGAACACCGTAACAGTCAACACGGTTGGATGTGATCTCATATTCAAATACAACGTCATCAAGTCCAAGAGCCTTAATAGCGCTTTCACCTACAACTGCGTTTTCCGGGAATATATAAATTCCATATTCTGGGGCTTCCGGATACATATCCCGGTTGCTTCCCAGCTCTTCGATGGAGCACATCATGCCGTTGGACGGTACTCCGCGAAGTTTTCCGGCTTTGATCCTGATTCCGCCAGGAGTCATTTTTCCATCATGTCCTCCTGCTACACGACCTCCGTCAAGAACAACCGGAACCTTGTCTCCCTCTTTTACGTTTGGAGCACCCGTAACGATCTGGATCACCTCAGATCCGATATTCACCTGGCAGATGATCAGCTTATCTGCATCCGGATGTTTCTCAATTTTCTCAATCTGTCCGATTACAATCTTTTCAAGGTCAGCATCAAGCCTGGTGAAGCCTTCTACCTTTGTACCTGACAATGTCATTGCATCTGTATATTCCTGTGCGGTTACGTCAAGATCCGGCACATACATTTTCATCCAAGATAATGAAGTATTCATTTATTTAATCCTCTTCTCACTCTAATATTTATATTATGAAAGGTAACTGCTCAGTACTTTCACAGTTACACGCTTCGCGATGCCCAGAAATCAGAACTGCTTCAGGAAACGGATGTCGTTCTCATAAAGCAGACGCATATCATCAATCTCATATTTCAGAAGCGCAATACGCTCAAGACCTACGCCGAATGCAAAACCAGTGTACTCCTCCGGATCAATTCCACACATGCGAAGTACATTGGGATGAACTGTTCCACAGCCAAGGATTTCAATCCAGCCGGATCCTTTACAGAAACGGCAGCCTTTTCCGCCGCATTTGAAGCAGGAAACATCAACCTCTGCACTTGGCTCTGTAAACGGGAAGTGATGTGGTCTGAATTTTGTTTTGGTTTCTGGTCCGAAAAGCTCTTTCGCAAATACTTCAAGAGTTCCTTTCAGGTCTGCGAACGTAATATTTTTATCTATTACAAGGCCCTCAATCTGATGGAAGGATGGAGAATGAGTTGCATCTACTTCATCCGAACGGAATACTCTTCCAGGTGCGATCATACGGATCGGCAGCTTTCCTTTTTCCATGGCACGTGCCTGAACCGGAGATGTCTGGGAACGAAGAAGTATGGAATCATTGATAAAGAAAGTATCCTGCTCGTCTCTTGCCGGATGATTCTCCGGAATATTCAGCTTGGTAAAGTTGTAATCTGCATATTCAACTTCCGGACCTTCTACAACTTCATAGCCCATTCCAATAAAAATGCGCTCAACCTCTTCCAGCGCAATGCTGTTGGGATGACGATGACCGATTCTGGATTTCTTTGCAGGTAGGGTAACATCGATTACTTCTGCTTTCATCTTCTCTTCTCTGACTGCTTCTTCCAGTTTCTGTCTGGACTCTTCAAGAAGACCTTCGATCTTAGCTCTGGTCTCGTTTACAAGCTGGCCAACCTTCGGTCTCTCCTCCGGGGAAACGTCTTTCATTCCTTTTAAGATTGCGGTAAGCTCTCCCTTTTTTCCAAGATATGCCACACGCACATCATTTAATTTATCCAGGCCTTCGGATTCTTCAATCCGTACTCTGGCGTTCTCAGCCAGTTCCTGAAGTCTTTCTTTCATATCCATGGTTCATTTCTCCTTTATTTTTATAATCTGCCAGATGAGGGGGGGAAGGAAGGTAAGAAAATATCTACATAGCAGATTTTTTCTTTCGTAAAGCGGATTGTTCAGCGCTCGCGCTCCAAGGACTTTACAATGCGAAAAACCCGCTTTGCGTATTTCCTACATTTTCGCGGCAGTCACCAAGTTCTCACCCAAGCGTGGACTTTGACTCTTGCTCGTGAAAATAAAAAAGCTCCGTCCCCAACAAAAGGGACGAAGCATATTCCGCGGTACCACCCTGATTCCTGTATATACAGGCTCTCCCGCCGCTTAACGCGCAGCTTCACGTCGCTTCCTACTGGAAATTTCAGAAACGCGGCTCCGGTGCGAAACTCAGAAACTATCTGAACTTAAGGAAGCTTACAGCCGGTGGCTTCCTCTCTCTGAAAGAAAATAATTTCCTAAAAACACCTTCCTGGCTTTTTCTCTTTTATAACTATGCCACATCAGAGTGAATCTGTCAAGAGGTTAATTTGTCTGTTGCTCTTCCTTCTTTTTCTCAGCTGAAACTTTCATCTCAGTCTTTTTCTTTCTCTCATTCTCTTTTTCCAGATATTTTTTCTTCTCTTTATTAAGCTCTTTTTCCGCCTCATCGCGCTCGCGGCTGAGCATTTCCCTCATGGATGCCTGGGCCATTCTGAACTGTTTTTCAAAATAAGCGTTGATCTCTGCTCCATACAGCAGCAGATTCATACAGATATACAGCCACAGCATCACCATGATCAACGCAGTCAGGCTTCCATACATATTGCTGAAGCCTGGAAACATGTCAAAATAAATAGAAAAGAAATAGGAAAACAGGGACCACCCTGCTGCAATCAGAAGAGCTCCCGGCACCTGACTTTTAAAAGTAGCTTTACGGTTTGGAAGCATTTTATACAAAATCAGAAAGATCAGAAACAGTCCGGCAAATACAAGCGCCGTCCTGGCTCCAATGATCTTTCCGATAATTCTCCCAAGGAATGGAACGTACTTTCCTGCCATAATCTGAATCTGATTTCCAAGAACCAGAAGCAGAAGACTTGCAATAATTGCAATGCTGAACAGAAATGTATAAACAACTGCATACATTCTGGTAATCAGCCAGTTACGGGTCTCATGGACGTGATAAATGCTATTCAGTCCGTTCGTAAGGGATTGCATGGCTTTTCCTGCAGACCACAATGCCATGATAGCAGAAATCGGAACTACCGCCGTGCTTCTGCCATATACTTCTGATACAATGGTAAGCACAAAATTCTGTATATTGTGGGGCACAAATGCCCGGATGGTTTCGCTGACCATATTGTATGTTAAAGGTGTATATCGAATTATAGTCGTGAGAAACAGAATAAACGGAATAAAAGACATAATCAGGAAATATGCTGCCTGTGCCGCATAAGCTCCCACATGGTCTCCATTTGCCCTGTCCATAAAACCGAACAGAAGCTGGAGAACGCTCTGTTTTTCTTTCTTCTTATCCATATGATTGCTCCTGTTACATTTTCGTAATCATTTTTTGTATCATATCACGAAACATGCTTTCTGTCTACTTTTTCCTGGTGTTACTGTTCTTTCCGTTCACAGCAACAATTACTGTTCACTCCATAATCAGTAAACGCTTCGCGATGCACAAAAAGACGAACCTTCCTGTGACAAGCACAAACAGCAGCGTTTGCTGCGCAAACTTAATTCTCGGGTTTTCTGTGAACTTTGTTCACAAAAATACCTTGCAAAATGTCATGTTTCCCGCTTTGACAGGTTATTCCCCACCACTTCCAACGTAATATCCTTAAAAAAATAATTTAGGATTTCCTGCCAGCCATAGCCTTCCCTGGCCATTTCATTTGCCCCGTTCTGGCTCATTCCCACACCGTGTCCATACCCTTTCCCCTGAATCTGTACTGCCTTACCGGATTTCACGTTCAGTTCAAAATAGGCGCTTGGCAGAAGATTACTGCCGTTCACAATACTTCCATCTTTTTCTGTAATCAAACACCCTGCCGGGGAAAGAAATTGCCGTATTTCATATTCGCCTTCCAGCTGTATACTTTTATTTTCCGTCACAATCTCCATTCCCGTAACTGCACCACTGATATTCTTTTTAATAACCTGAAGCCCTATAAATTCCCCGCTGCCTTCCAGATTTCCCGATCGTTTCTCTAAAGTTTCCCAGGGAATTTCCACGCTCCAGCTGCTCCATGGCATATTCTGGTCAAAATCACATTCTACACTTTTCAGATAAGCTGCTGACCTGTCTGCTCCCCATATCTCATCTGTGCTTGTCCTGCCTGCTGATGTAGAAAAATAATAAGCCGTGATCGGTTCTCCATTCTGGCATAGGATCTGACCTTTTGTATCCTGTACTGCTTTATTTGTTCTTTTATCTGCCCCAAAATTGTTGTAAACCTGATAATTCACGCTGTCATCTACATCCACCCCATATTTTTCCAGACTGTTTTCCTGTATCTGGCAAACTGCATAGGTTCTGGCACATACTGCCTGGGCCATCAATGCCTGTTCTTCATAGGATGCAGGCATTTCACTTGGGACTACAGCTTCCAGATAAGCTTCCAGGGACAATTCATTAATAATCAGCAGCCCCTGCGTTGTCTTTTTAATTTCCAGAGTTCCATAATAAACAGGAGGATTCTGAGCTCTTTCAATAGAGGGAATCGCAATGCCATCAGTTCCCCCGTCCAGAAGCAGACTATCATTCTGGAGCTCCTGTGAATCCGGGGTGTAGGTATGTTCTTTTCCTTTTTGTTCTATGGTTACTGACTGGTGATAACAGGATTGCCAGGACGAGTCTGTGAGCAGAACGCGAATGGAAGGCTCTCGTTGTTGCACCTTGTTTTCGTCAGTTTCCTTTTTCTTTTCTTTCTGCTCCCTTTTGGCACTTTCTTCACTCCTCTTGTTCATTTCTGCGGCTTTTCCAAACAAAAGCAGCCAGCCCAGCAGTACAATCAGAAAATAATTCAATCCATAAAAAAATCTGGTCTTCTTCATACAAAAGTATATGAAGAAAACCAGACAAAAATATCTGTATTGTAATTATTTTCTTACGTCAAATTTATATGCGGTAAAAGACTGATACTTCTCACCAGCTTCAAGTACTGGTGAATGGAATGCTTCCACATTTACTGCATTTGGTTCAACCTGTGTCTCAAGGCAGAAGCCTTCACGCTTGTTGTAAACATGTCCATTCTTACCCTTCTCATCAATAACAAAATTACCGGCATAGAACTGCACACATGGACAATCCGAAATCACATCCATCGTAATACCAGAGGTCTCATTGTAAGCAACTGCAACCGTTCTCCGACTGCCTTTCGCGTAATTGTCAGTCACATAATTGTGGTCATATCCGCCAGTGTACTTCAGCTGCTGGAAGTCTGCCTCGATTTCCTGGCCAATCTTTTTCGCCTTATTAAAATCCATAGGAGTACCCTCTACTGCTGCATATTCGCCTGTAGGAATAGAGAACTCATCCACCGGATTATAATCTCTGGCATGGATCGTAAGATATGTATCAAGAACCTTGCCGCTTCCCTCCCCTGTAAGGTTGAAGTAGGAATGGTTGGTCATATTTGCCAGTGTCGCCTTGTCACTGATTCCGCTATAGTAAATCTGCAGGGTATTGTCCTCTGTAAATTCATATGTAACAGACACCTGGAATTCTCCCGGGAATCCATTCTCGCCATCCGGGCTGATTCTGGAAAAAGTAATGGCATTTTTGTCAGAATCTGTATTCTTAACAGTCCAAATCTTCTTCTCGAAGCCATTGGGGCCGCTGTGAAGATTATTGTCATTCTCATTCTTGTCAAGCTGGTATTCCTGTCCATAAAGGGAAAATCTGGCACCTGCGATACGGTTTCCGCTTCTTCCTATGATCGCACCAAAGAAGCAGCCATTTACTTCGTACTGCTGAACATCGTCATAACCAAGCACTACATCTGTAAGCTCCCCATCTTTGTCCGGAACGCAAAGCTTCACAAGAATGGCACCGTAATCCATCACTTCTGCACATGCACCGGATTTATTCTCCAGATGGTATAAAGTAATCTCTTCCCCAGAGGTTAAGTTTCCAAATTTCTTTGCTGTAACACCCATATTACCTGCCTCCCTGTTCTAAAAAATCCCAGAATGCCGTTCCCTTTCTTTTGACGCCTAGCTAACCGCTAGGTGGGTATCCTCAACAGGACTTCTGCCTACCACAACGAGAGGTCTGACATCCGCACTGCGATATTGGATTCCCTTGATGTCAATGTAGGTTCAAAAATAAAAGGGGCCTCGCACATCCCAGGATTCATTTTCTAAAAATAATTATACTCTAGTATATACTGTTTTTCAACAGAAAATGCACAAATTCTTTTTACTGATTTTTAACTGATTTTTAGAATCTCTTTCACAGTTGCAGGCATATCTTCTGCATCTACTACCCGGTCATGAAGTACTGGTGCAGTACGGATATCGTTGACTGCCTTCGGAACTGCCACCCCGGAAAGCTTCTCAAGTGCGTCTGCAAGCCCGAAATCGTCCAGATTCTCATGTCCCTCGGAGATTGCATCCATAACACTTCTGGTAAACTTGTATGGACTTGCTGTAGAAGCAATAACTGCCGGAATCTTATCTCCGGTATCTTTCACATATTTTTTGTATACGCCAGCAGCAACTGCAGTATGTGTATCAATCACATAATCACTTGTCTTATATACTTCGCGGATAGCTTCCTTCGTCTCTTCTTCGGAGCAGTAGTTTCCATAGAAATCCTTCAGCTGGGCTTTCATCTCAGGTGTAATAGTGTATTCACCACCCTTGGAAAGATTTTCCATAAGTTTTGCACACTCCTCAGGATTTCCGCCTGTAATGCGATAGATCAGGCGCTCCAGATTGCTGGAAATCAAAATATCCATAGATGGAGAACTGGTAAGGATAAAATCTCTCTTTCTATTGTATGTACCTGTGGAGAAGAAATCAAACAGAACCTTGTTCTCATTAGAAGCACAAATCAGCTTGTTCACCGGAAGTCCCATCTGTTTTGCATAAAATGCTGCCAGAATGTTTCCAAAATTTCCTGTAGGAACTACTATATTGATCTCCTGTCCGGCTTCGATCTTGTTCTGGCGCACCAGCGCAGCATATGCATATACATAATAAACGATCTGGGGAACAAGACGTCCAATGTTAATGGAGTTTGCAGAAGAGAACTGGAATCCAGCCTGGGAAAGCTCTGCTGCCAGTTCTTTATCATTGAACATTTTCTTTACAGCTGTCTGGGCATCGTCAAAATTACCTGTGATACCCACAACGTAAGTATTGGCACCTTTCTGGGTTACCATCTGCTTCTCCTGGATCGGGCTTACGCCATGTTTCGGATAGAATACAATAATCCTGGTTCCCGGAACATCGGCAAAACCTGCAAGTGCTGCTTTTCCAGTATCTCCGGAGGTCGCAGTCAGGATAACGATTTCATTTTTTACATTATTCTTTCTTGCTGCAGTCGTCATAAGATATGGCAAAATGGAAAGTGCCATGTCTTTAAATGCAATTGTAGGACCATGGAAAAGTTCCAGATAATATGCCCCGTCAGCTTCCTTAAGAGGTGCGATCACATCTGTGTCAAACTTCTTGTCATATGCTCGGTTGATACAAGTGCGCAGCTCTTCTTCTGTAAAGTCAGTAAGAAGGCGGCTCATTACCTGATAAGCAGTTTCCTGATAAGTCATTCTGGAAAGTTCATCCATAGAAACATCAAGTGCCGGAATCTGTGTTGGTACAAACAGTCCTCCATCTTCAGAAAGTCCCTTTAAAATAGCCTGGGAAGCGGTTACCGGTTCTCCTTTTCCTCTGGTGCTCTGGTACATTACCTGCATTTGTTATTCCTGCCTTTCGCTTATTGTTATGAGGTACACATTCCGGAATCTGTAACCTTCCGACAGTCATCCTCTCTTTGTTATCATATTTTAACTTTACAGGTATTATACATACTTCACCGTGCTAAATCAACACCCAATTTGAAAAAGCCACCTGGAATTGTAATTGATATGATACCTCTAAAGTAGACAGATTAAATATAAAAATCTGTTACTTTGGAGGTATTTTTCATGCCAAAATCAA